>CAKUOX010000014.1 GCA_934670175.1 uncultured Clostridia bacterium
CCGGCATCGACTGGCTGGGCAATGTGAAGCAGTATGAGGCCGACGTCCTCTCCAAGCGCTGAGTGGGAAAGGCGGATGCACACATGAGCATAGATTGATTGGCAATTTCACATGAAAGATGTTGCGTTTACAACGTACAGGTTTCATGGCAACATGCCAACAGATGCTTGCTCAAGTTTTTGGGACGCTCTAAAAAGGCATCTTGATGGATCCTCATTTCAATTATGCAGATGGGGGACAGGTATCGTTCCATCGCAGATACGTTACCTTTGGACTTGACAAGTAAACGGTCGTTTGCTATAATCATAGCAAACGACCGTTTATTAGTATTTATAGGGGGCTTTGCATTTGAACGGAAACAGTACCCGCGAGCGCATTCTGCAAATCGCGCTGCACCTGTTTGCGCAAAGCGGCTATGAAGCCGTATCTGTGAGCGATATTGCCGCGCAGCTCGGCATTACGAAGGGCGCACTCTATCGGCACTATGCCAGCAAGCGCGACATTTTCAACAGCATCGTATCTCGCATGGCGCAGATGGACGCTGAGCAGGCGCGGGCATGCGCACTGCCTGATGGTCTGGCAGCAGAAATGCCAAACGCTTATCGGCAGGCGAGCCTGGCGCAGCTGTTCGCCTTTTGCCGCGTGCAATTCAAGTATTGGACGCAGGCACCATTTCCCGCTGACTTCCGGCGCATGCTGACACTGGAGCAATACCGCAGTGCGGAAATGAACCGGCTCTATCAGCAGTACCTCGGCGCTGGGCCGCTGGACTATACGGCGGAGTTGCTGCGCGCACAGGGCTTTGCCGATGTGCGGCAGCGTGCGCTGTCGCTGTATGCGCCGATGTTTTTCGCCTATACGCTCTACGATGCCGAAAATGGCGCCGAAGCGGCCAACGCGCTGATGGAAGCGCACTTTAGCCGTCTTGAAGCGGCGTGGACGACTGACGAAAGGAAGTGCTGAGCATAGATATGCAGGCATGGGGATTTACAGCGCGCTTCGCGGCGCTGGCAAACGAATATCCCGAGCTCGTACCCGCACGAGTTATTTCACAGGAAAGGGGCAGCTGGCGGGTGATCCATGCCGGCGGTGAGCAAAGTGCCCAGCTTTCCGGACGATTTCGCTTCGACGCGGTCGCCGAGGAATATCCAACTGTCGGCGATTTCGTGATGCTGGAAGCCGACGATGCCGGCAGTCCAGCGCTGATCCGCGCGTTGCTGCCGCGCAAGAGCGTCTTTCTGCGCCGCGCCGCGGGCGATGCGCTGCGGGCGCAGGCCGTCGCTGCAAACGTCGATATTGCGTTCATATGTATGTCGCTGAACCAGAATTTCAACCTGCGGCGGCTGGAGCGCTACCTCGCGGCGGCGTGGGAAAGCGGCGCGACGCCCGCCGTGCTGCTGACCAAGGCGGATCTCTGTGCCGATACTTCCCAGAAGCGCGCGGAAGCTGCCGAGGTCGCCGCAGGCGTGGACGTAATGTGCGTCTCCGCGCTCGAAGCGGACGGCTGCGACGCCGTACGGGCGTATCTAGCGCCGGGAAGAACCATTGCATTGATCGGTTCGTCGGGCGTGGGTAAATCCACGCTGACCAATTGCCTGCTGGGCGAAGCGCAGCTCGCAACCGGTGGAATTCGCGGCGATGGGCGCGGGCGGCATACCACCACGCGGCGGGAGCTGATGCTGCTGCCGGGCGGCGGCTGCATTATCGATACGCCCGGCATGCGCGAATTGGGCATGTGGGACGCAGCGGATGGGCTGGAGCGCGCGTTTGCAGATATTGACGCACTGGCGCAGGGCTGCCGTTTTCGCAATTGCAGCCACAACACCGAACCCGGCTGTGCGGTGCGCGCCGCCGTGGCAGCGGGACAGCTTTCAGCGGCGCGGCTGCAATCCTGGCGCAAGCTCCAGGCGGAAAACGCCCACGATCAAGCAGGCTATCAGGCCGCGCGTACGCAGAAATTCAAGGCTATTGCCAAAATTAACCGAAGCAATCCCAAGAAATAGAATTAAGAGGTGAAATACAATGAAATATATCCGCAGTGAGCGCTATGATACGCCCGAATTACAGGCGAAGATCATGGGGCCGAATCCGGTAAAGCTGGAAGAGGAGCTGCTGCAAAACCATCAGATCCCGCAGGGTGCCGTCGTTTGCGACCTCGGCAGCGGCCAGGGGCTGACCTCCGTTTTCCTCGCGCGGGAATACGGCTTTACCGTATATGCCGCCGACCTGTGGAGTGAGCCCGCGGAAAACCAGGCGTTTTTTGATTCGCTCGGCATTCCTGCCGGACAGATCATTCCCGTAAAGGCGGATGCGACTGCACTGCCATTCGCGCGGGATTTCTTCGACGCTGTGGTCAGCACTGATTCCTACAACTACTTTGGTCGCGATCCCGCTTATCTGGATGATAAGTTGCTACCCTTCGTGAAACCCGGCGGACTGATCTATATTGCGATTCCCGGCATGAAGCGCGACTGCCACGATGCGCTGCCGGAGGTGTTGCTGCGCTCGTGGACGCCGGAGCAGCTCGAGTACATGCACGATGTCGCCTACTGGCGACGCATGGTTGAACAGTGCCGCGGCGCGGAGATCATTTCCGTTGCGGAAATGGAAAGCAATGAGGAGGTCTGGGCAGACTGGCTGAAGCAGGAAAACGAGTACGCCATCGGCGATCGCAAGGCCATGGAGGCCGGCGGCGGAAAGTATCTGAACTTCATCGCCATCGTGCTGCGCAAAAGGACTTGATGTAGAGCACTGACAAACTCCACGACCGCAGAAATTTCGCGAACAATTTCTACCTATCAAAGAAGCCGGATTGCAATTTCGCAATCTGGCTTCTTTGGAGTACAGGAATCCGCAAAGCCGGAGCTTTGCGGATTGATGGGATTCAAGGGAACATGCAGACGATTCCTACCGGATGAAGGTATCCGCTCTTCATCACAGCAGGATCGGCAGCGGCGCGTTCAGCAGCGCCCAGCTATGCGGCATATCCCGCAGCAGTCCGTCCAGCGCTGCCAGACAGTCCAGCCGCGCTTCGGCCAGCAGGCAGGGCAGCGCCAGCTGCGCGAATGCCCAGTCCAGCGCCTCTGCGTCGGAAACGACGTCCAGCGCGCCCATGGCTGTGCAGTAGCGCCACATTTTGTCCAGCGCCCGACGGGAAATATATCCGCCCAGCGCCGCCAGTTTTGTGCGCAGCGCCTGCAGCCGCCGCTGAACGGCGGGGGAGGGTTCCGCATCCGCTGCGGCGGTAAACGCACCCCGGAGCGCCGCCGGATCGGGTAGATCGAAGGGCTCGCCGGCATGCGCTGCCGGCTTCCATGGCGTGCCTGCATTGGCGGGCGACAGGCGCATGAGCACCGCGCCGCCCAGCGTGTCTGCGCTGAGCGGGAAGCCGGAACCGGCGTCCATCACCAGCGAGATCAGGAAGCAATTTAAGGAAGCGGGATCCAGCCCCAGCGCGATGTCCGCATCGGGCGCGCAGTTCGCGTTTCGTATAGCGATTACGGTGGGCGTTTGCTCGCCCAGATCTGCCTGAACGCGCGCGCCGCCGTTGAATTCGCGGTACAGCCCCGCATCGAGTGCGCCCAAGGCGCGGGCAATGGCGCGTGCCGCGGCTTCCTTGTCGGCCGCAGCGCAGCCGGAAAGGATGATATGGCGATCCAGCGCCAGCAATACCAGCAGGTTGGCGGCGTTTGCCGCGTCGAGCTCCAGCCCCTCTGCGCAGGCGGCGCGGCGCATGCGCTCGATCCACGTCGCTGCGTCGGGCGCTTTATCGGAATAGACTGGCATGGCGGGCTGCGGCTTGGGCGGATGCGCGATCAGCTCCGCCGCGCGGCTCGTAACGGCAAATTCCCGAAGCCGCGCTTCAAAGCGGCCGTCGTTGAGCGCATCGAAGGCGTCGCGCGCCATCGCGGCGGCATTCTGCGCCTCTGCGGCAGCGCGCTCATATCGGGCGCATTCGGCCTTCGCGGCCTTCGTGCGCTCGATGCACGCGCGCAGCTCGCCAGCCTCCTCCGCGCGGATCTCCTGCTTGAAGGTCTCGCGCAGATTCTTTTTTTCGCGGCGCAGATGGTCGAGCTCGTCCAGCGTGCGCAGGCGCTCGGCCTCCAGATCCTCCAGTTCGCGGCGCAGCGCCTCGTCGCGCAGGTCGCGTCGGGTATGCTCCAGTGCGGCGCCCATTTCGTCGATTTCAGCGATGGAGCGCAGCAGCGATGCGCGCAGCTCCGGTATCTGCCAGGCGCTGCGCACGGCGGCAGCGGCGCGTTCCAGCGGATTTTCTATGGGATTGCCCGTGGCCTCCGCTGGCACGGGATGTCCCAGCTGATCCACGCGGGAATGCCGCCATTTATCATCGATGATCTCCTGCAGGCTGCGGCCGCGGCGCGGGTTCAGGCCGCACTGCGCTGCCAGCGTGCGCTGGCGCGGCGAAAGCCGCGCATCGGGCTCGGGTCTGGACGGCTGAGGCGGCTCGGGGCTGAGCCACGGCTTGGGCGCGGGCTCCGGAATTTCCGCCTTTTCAGGCGCGGTCGGCGCTTCGGTCATGGATGGCAGCGCCGCTGCGCGCGCCATCATTTCGTCCAGCGGCTTCGGGCGGCATACGGCGATTCGCAGCTTCTGCGCGCCAAAGCCGTTCAGCTCAAAGCGCTGAATGTCTTCTTCAATAATATGCTTACCGCTCGGCACGGCGCGGTAGCCCGTACCGGCGGGATCCTGTTCAAAGCGCCAGATATCCGGCGATTGTCCGCAGAGCGCGCCGGGTGTGGCGGGCAGATCCCCCGTCCACGGCCCTTCGGAGATCTCGTCGGCAATTTCGTAGATCAGCCCCTGCGCGGGCTCGCGCACCACGTCGGAATATACGATATTGGCGTTGTGCTCGCTCTCGTCCATTCGATAATTCTTGTTGGGGCGAATCTTATCATTTTCACCGGCGTGCGCACGCAGGTCTACCACGCAATAGCGGCCCATGCGGCGCATGCGGTTTTTGAAGTGGCTGGATTCGTTTTTGTCTGGCACGATGCGGATGCAGCCGTCCTCGGGATAAGCGGCGGTCGAGTCTACGGCCTCAAAGCCGTTTTCCTGCGCCAGCAGCAGGGGCTTGAACCGAAAATAGGATTTGAATGGATTGTCCTCTTCAAGTATGCCGATACATAGTTTTCCGGGAAGCATTATTCGCCCTCCACATATTTAATAGAACCGGCGCTCTCCACTTTTTAACATAAACAGGACAATTTGCGAGGGAGAACCGGTATATATATACAAACCAAGCGCGAATGCTACGCGATTGGAACTATTATTTTACTATATTTTAGCATTCGAATTGCATTGTGTCAAGCGTTTTGACAAATATGATTATGAGTTTGAAAAACGTGACCATGCGCTTGCGGCAAAGCGTCATATCGGCTATAATAAGGGTGTATACGGGCTAATTTTTGCAATTCGAGGAGGCGAACGGGCGCAATGAAAAGAATTCATGTCGGCGTGATCGGCTGGGGCTTCATGGGCAGGACCCATACGCATGCGCTGCGGAGCATACCGCTGTTTTATCCGAACGCGGATTTTGAGGTCGAACTGACGTGCATCTGCTCCAGGCGCATTGAAAAGGCGCGGGAGGCCATGGCGCAGGCGGGCTTCAAGGCCTGCACGGATGATTATAGAAAATTGCTGGCGATGCCGGAGATCGACGTGGTTTCCATCTGTACACCCAATGCCATGCACGAGGAAATGGCGATCGCCGCGCTGAAGGCGGGCAAGCATGTGTATCTGGACAAGCCCGCCGCCGTGACCGGCGAGAGCGCCAGCCGCATTGCCCAAGCCGCGCAGGCCGCGCCGGTCAAGACGCGCATGGTGTTCAACAACCGTTATTTTCCGGCTACGATGCGCGCCAGACAGCTGATCGACGAGGGGCGCATCGGCCGCGTGATGCAGTTTCAGGCGCGCTACCTGCACGCGGGTTCCGTGGATCCGAACAAGCCCATCGGCTGGAAGCAGCAGATGCAGGGCGGCGTGCTGCTGGACATGGGCAGCCATGTGCTGGATCTGGTTACCTGGCTGCTGGGCTATCCGGAAAGGGTGATGTGCCGCACGCGCACGCTCTACGCCGAGCGCCCGATGCCCGACGGCGGCACGGAAACGCAGCTTTCGGACGATCATGCGCTGATGATGCTGCAGATGCCGGACGGCGCGCTGGGCATGGTGGAGGCCAGCAAGATCGCGACCGGCACCAACGATGATCTGTTTCTTGAAATATGCGGCGATCGCGGCGCGCTCAGGTGGAGCCTGATGCAGCCCAACTATCTGGAGTATTACGATGCGGGCGCACAGGACAAGCCCTTCGGCGGCCTGCGCGGATTTACGCATATCGAATGCGCCTCGCGCTTCAATGCGCCGGGCGGGAGCTTTTTGCCGCCCAAGAGCAGCATTGGCTGGGATCGCGGTCACACGCATTGCTATTTTGATTTTCTGGACGCCATCGCGCACGATCGGGATACTTCGTCCGGCAGCATCGCGGAGGGCGCGCGCCTGCAGCGCCTGATGGACGATCTGCTCGCCTCCAACGCCGCAGGCACATGGGTGGAGGTGCGCTGATGAAGCGGCTGGCACTGCTGCTGGCGTTGGCGCTGCTGCTGGCGCCGTGCTGCGCGCAGGCTGAGACGCGGCTGCTGGCGCTGAACGTGGGCAAGGGCGATGCGCTGATCGTGCAGGCGGGCGGCGCGACGCTGTTGATCGACACCGGCAGGGCCAGCGCGAGCGAAAGACTGCTGGATGCGCTTGAGCAGTTGGACATCGAATATCTGGATGCGGTCTTTATCACGCATACGGACAAGGATCATACCGGCGGGCTGAAGGCGCTGCGCAAGAGCGACGTGACCATCGGGGCGATCTATGCCTCGAAGTATTATCCGGAGAGCAGCTATAAAAAGCATCCGGCAGTGAAGACCGCCGAAAAGCTGGGGAAGGAAGTCACGTTCCTGGGCGCGGGCGATGAGCTGCACTTTGGCGACGCAGCGCTGCGCGTGCTGGCGCCGATTGACGAGATTCCCGACAATGAGGATGACAATTCGCTGGTGATGCTGCTGGACAGTCCGGACGGGCGGATGCTGCTCTGCGGCGATATGGAGCTCGCGGAGGAGCAAATGCTGCTGGATTCGGGCGCGGATGTGAAGTGCGATGTTTTGAAGGTGCCCAACCACGGCGACTCGGACGCCTGCGGTGCGGCGCTGATCGCAGCCTGCGGGACGCGCGCCGCGTTGATCTCCACGAGCTCCGAGGATAAGCCCGGCACGCCGGATCCCGGCGTTATGGCGAATCTGGAGCGCGCGGGCACGGCGGTGTGGGTGACGCAGGACTATGAAGCTGGCATACTGGCCGTGCTCGACGCGGGCGCGCTTCGCGTGGAAGGTTTGAACTGATACGAAAAGGGAGCGATATACAATGGACGACAGGAATTTTTCGCAGGAGGATATGGCGCGCAACCGCACCTGGGCGGCGCTGGGCTATATCGTGTTCTTCATTCCACTGATCAAGTGCAGCGCTTCGCCGCTGGGGCGCTATTGTGCGAATCAGGGGCTGCTGCTGCTGATCGTGGGCGTGCTGGTGCGCATGCTCTTTGGCATATTCGGCGCGGTGCCGCTGGCAGGCTGGCTGTTTCTGCTGGTCGGACGGCTGGCGTGTCTGGCACTGCTGGTGATTGGCCTGCTGTGCATGGTTCGCCTGCTGAACGATGATCGCGTGGTAGAGCTTCCGTACATCGGCCAGCTGCGGCTGATCAAGTGAAAAACGTCTCCGACTGCGGCTGCGGCGGCTTTGCTCCGCCGCGGCTCAGACCACTGACAAACCCCGCAAACGCAGAAATTTCCTAAACAACTTCTGATAAAGTTGAAAATTCTGCTTACATCGTCAACGCGGGCTGCAAAATCGGTTACATACGTTGAAGCAGTCGCGCCATTGCAGCGACCTGCAGGCGCGACCAGCCCGCGCTGGAATCCGAAGGATTCGCGAAGGCGGCAAACCCATTGGTTTGCCGGTCGGCTTTTAGCCGACTGCCGATAACGCACCGAAGACCCTGCTGTGCAGGGTTTCGGCAGCGCGCCGTAGAAATCCAAAAGATTTCCGGCGGCTGGTCGCTACTCGGCTTTGCCGAAGAGCGACTGCTGTGAGTCGAATCCAATGGATTCGAGCGCGGCACCGCCGCTGCCGGAACTTTGCTTCGCAAAGTCTCCGGTGCGTTTGAAGCAGTCGCGCCATTGCAGCGACCTGCAGGCGCGACCAGCCCGCGCTGGAATCTGAAAGATTCGCGCGGCGCTGCCGGAACTTTGCTTCGCAAAGTCTCCGGTGCGTTTATGTATGCGCCCTCATTTGCAGCCCGCGTTTCCTTGTCTTGCAGGGTTTTTTAGCGTCTGGCAGTCTGTTGACTTTGTCAACATCCTGAACGGCGTGACCGCGAAGGTCACGCCGTTCGGCATATCCCAAATGCGCTCATGAGGCGCTTTTTTTATTCATTTTCCCAGAAGAGCTCGTCCAGCGTGCGGCCAAGTGCGCGGCAGATGGCGATGCACAGCCGGATGGTTGGGTTATATTCGCCCTTTTCGATGGCGTTGATTGTCTGGCGGGACACGCCCACCGCGTCCGCGAGCTGCTGCTGCGACCAGTCCATGGCGGCGCGGGCGGATTTCATGCGCAGGTTTTTCATGCGTCGCCCTCCGATTTGCGCTCGCCGATCTCCTTGCAGATCAGCATGACGCTCAGAATCGTCAGCGCCAGCGCCGTGATCAGGTTGCCAAAGCTGGCGCTCAGCATGCCGTCGGCGGTCATCAGGCCGTCCTTCAGCGCGTCAAGAATGAAGATCAACAGGTTGAATGCGTCCGCAGCCAGAAATACGATCAGCAGCGGCTTGCGCTTCGCGTTCAGCGCGATGTAGGCGTCAAAGCGGATACAGTAGCCGATATACGCGCACAGCCCTACCCACATGCACAGTATGGCAAAGGTAATCAGCGACATGACGCTGCGGCCGAGCAGCTGCTCAGCGACCGCGCCGGCAACCAGCGTGACAAGCAGCGCGAGGAAGCCGTATTTATAGCCGACGCCCTGAACCGCGCGCTGACGTTCATCGTATTGATTGCCGGAAAAGGTAGCCATTTTGCGAAAAACGAAGCGCAGCAGCAGCGTAACGAGGATCACGGCGATCAGGCCGCAGAGAAAGCCAAGTGCGTAGGTAGAATTATACATGATGTTCAACTCCCCCTTTCAGTATGGGAGAAGTATAGCACTGAGAAGACATAATGTCAAGTATACAAGACAAAATAATTTTTATAGATTACAATTTGTCCTATTGGGAGAAGGAGTTTGCATCCTGTGCCGCAAGCGTGTATAATGGAAGAAATAAACAAACCGGAGGGATAACGGATATGAATTGGGATCTGAGCAAGCTCTATCAGGGCTTTGATGACGAGGCCTTTATCAGCGATATGAATCAGTTGGAGGCCGACATTCGGCAGGCGGGCGAGGCGGTCGCGGCGCTGCCTGCGGAGATGGACGATGCGGCGGTGCTGAAGGCGCTGCTTGCCGAGATCAACGGTATCGCGGATCGTTCCGACCAGCTGGGCGCGCTGGTATTCCTCACGCTGGCGGCGGATACGAACTGTGAAGCGGCGCTCGAGCCGCGTGCGCGCATGCTGAAGCTGGAAAATGAAATGGAAATGCTGATGAGCGCGTTCACGCGCTGGTGCGGCGCGAACCCGAGGCTGGAGGCGCTCTGCGCGGGCGATGCGGAATTGACGGCCTACCTGCCGCTGGTGCGCGCAGCGCATGAGCGCGTGCGGCATCTGATCGATCCGGCGCTGGAGCGCGACGTGCGCGAAATGCAGCTGAGCGGCGGCAAGGCGTGGTGCAGGCTGCGCGACGAGCTGTTCGCCGGACTTTCCATTAAGCTGACCATCGGCGGCACGGAGAAGGAACTGCCGCTGCCTGCAGTGCGCAATCTGGCGTTTGACGCGGATCCGGCGGTGCGTGAAGCGGCGTTCCGCGCGGAGATCGCCGCGTATCCGCGCATCGAGACGGCGATGGCCGCATGCCTGAACGGCGTCAAGGGCGAGGCGATCACCATGGCGCGGCTGCAAAATTATCCTTCCGTGCTGGATTGGGCGCTGGATCAGGCGCGCATGGACAGGGACACGCTGAACGCGCTCACGGCGGCGATTCAGGAATCCTATCCGATGTTCAGGCGCTATTTTACGCTGAAGGCGAGGGCGCTCGGCTGTGAAAAGCTGAAATGCTGCGATCTGTTCGCGCCCATGGGCGGCTCCGACAAGCGCTATACGCTGGATGAGGCGAAGGCGCTGCTGCTGGAAACCTTCGGTGAATTCCATGCGCCGATCGCCGAGGTCATGCGCCGCGCGTTCGAGGAGAACTGGATCGACGCCTACCCGCGCCCGGGCAAGGAGGGCGGCGCGTTCTGTCAGGGCGTGCATGCGCTGAAGATGAGCTATGTGCTGACCAACTTCGAGGGCAGCTATTCGGACGTGTCTACGCTGGCGCACGAGCTGGGACACGCCTTCCACGACAGCATGATGAACGACGTGCCCGCGCTGCTGACGGACATTCCGATGCCGCTGGCGGAAACGGCGTCTACCTTCAACGAGCTGCTGCTTTCCGAAAGGGTGCGCGCCAATGCGAGTGCGCAGGAGACGCTAGCGATTCTGGAAAGCCAGATCAGCGACGCTGCGCAGTGCATTGTGGACATCATGAGCCGCTTCCTGTTTGAATCGGCCGTGGTGGAGGCGCGCAAAACGCGCACGCTCAGCGCCCGCGAGCTCAAGGAAATGATGCTGGATGCGCAGCGCCAGACCTATGGCGACGCGATGGACGACGATATGCTGCATCCCTATATGTGGGCGTGCAAGCCGCATTATTACGATACGCTGTATCATTTCTACAACTTCCCCTATGCCTTCGGCATGCTCTTTGGCGCGGGACTGAACGCGCTGCGCGGGCAGATGGGCGAGGCGTTCTGGCCGGCGTATGAAAAGCTGCTGCGCTTCAGCGGCTCGGGCACGGTACGCGAGGTGGCCGCGAGCGTGGGCATCGACGTGGCGGATGTGGATTTCTGGCGCGGCGCGCTGAAGCAGTATGCGGATAAGATCGACGCGCTTGCTGCGCTGCTCGGCTGACGTTTGCTGCGGTGCTCCGCCATATAGCAGCCAATATTTAACATTGCGCTAATCGTCGTGTTATATTCCGAATTTATAATGTGGCGCAAGAAGGGCTTCGGCGCTTCCACGAGCCAAAGGAGGTTTATCAATATGAAGAAGACGTTTGGCAAGGCGGTATACGACACCGAAACGGCGGAAGTGGTGCGCAAGTGCACCTGGGGCTATTACGGCGATCCCGCGGGCTACGAGGAGATCCTGTTCCGCACGCCCGGCGGCGCATATTTTGCATACGGGCGCGGCGGCGAGGCTTCTCCCTATGCGGAGGAGAAGCTCACCCGCGTCGCGAAGAATAAGGTTCAGGAATGGCTGGATACGCATCAGTAATTCGGTGCGGCGGCCATTGCGCTTTGCCAGTCCACAAGGCTCCGGTTTTGTGATTCCTGCACTTCAAAGAACCGGCAGGATCTGCGCGCTCTTTCGGGCGGCGGATCCTGCCGGCTTTGTCTGCAGGGGGCGGTTTCTGGGATTTTTGAATAAACAATTGCGCCGAGAATTAACGGTATTTGCAATGAATCTGAATGAAAATACTCGGAATTCGGATAGCATCTGAAACAGGACGGTGCTATATTTAAAAATCATACGGCGGCTGCGCTGCATGGAAAGGACAGGGACATGAACGGCGACTTGCTTCAATTATTGATAGATTCCTTCTGGCAGATCCTGCTGCCGGGGCTTACGATGACCATACCGCTGACGATCATATCGTTTTCGCTGGCCATGGTCATTGCCATCATCACGGCGTTGGTGCAGTTCGCGAACATTCGCGTGCTCAGGCAGATCGCCCGCTTCTATATATGGGTAATCCGCGGCACGCCGCTGCTGGTGCAGCTGTTCGTGGTGTTCTACGGCCTGCCGGACGTGGGCATCGTGCTGGATCCGTTTCCGGCAGCCGTCATCGTATTCTCCATCAACGAGGGCGCGTATTGCGCCGAAACGATGCGCGCAGCGCTGGAGGCTGTGCCTGCGGGGCAAATGGAGGCCGGCTACTGCGTAGGCATGAGCTATCTGCAGATCATTCGCCGCATCGTGCTGCCGCAGGCACTGCGCACGGCGTTCCCGCCGCTGTCCAATTCGCTGATCTCGATGGTGAAGGATACGTCGCTGGCGGCGAACATCACCGTGATGGAAATGTTCATGGCCACGCAGCGTATCGCGGCGCGTACCTATGAAATGCTGCCGCTGTACTGCGAGGTGGCGCTGGTGTATCTGCTGTTCTCGACCGTGCTGACGTTTATTCAGCGCGCGGGCGAAAGGAGGCTGTCTTCCTATGGAAAACACAAGGCGTGAACGGCTGCTGTCCATTCGCGGCGTGCGCAAGGCCTTCGGAGACCAGCAGGTGCTGCGCGATGTGAATTTGGAGGTGGACAGGGGCGATGTGGTGGCGATCCTTGGCCCCAGCGGCTCCGGCAAGACCACGCTGCTGCGCTGCCTGAACTTTCTGGAGCATGCCGACGGCGGCGAAATGAACTTCGATGGCGAAGAATTCGAGCTGGCGCACATCGCCAGGCGCGACATTGCCCGCATCCGCCGCAAGACGGCGTTCGTGTTCCAGAGCTACAATCTCTTTCTGAACAAGACGGCCATAGGCAATATTATGGAAGGTCTGGTCGTGGCGCGCAAGATCTCCAGAACCGAGGCGCGCGAAACGGGCATGCGCATGCTGGCGAAGGTCGGGCTTGCGGATCGGGCGGACGCCTATCCGGCAGAGCTGTCCGGCGGCCAGCAGCAGCGCGTGGCCATTGCCCGCGCACTGGCGACGGAGCCGGAGATCATCTATTTCGACGAGCCGACCTCCGCGCTGGATCCGGAGCTGACCGGCGAGGTGCTCTCCGTGATGCGCGATCTGGCGCGCGAGGGCATGACGATGCTGGTCGTGACCCACGAGCTGGGCTTTGCCCGAAATGTATCCAACCGAGTGGCATTCATGGAAAACGGCGTGATCGTGGAGGAAGGATCGTCCAGAGCGTTCTTCGAGCAGCCGAAGCAGGCGCGCACCCGCGCGTTCCTGCAGCTGCTCGATAACGATAAATAAAAATTAGAAAGCGAGGCAGAATTATGCGTATTATGACCAAGCTGTTGGCGCTCATGCTGGCGCTCATGCTGACCGCGTGTGCGGCACTGGCCGAGGATGGGGATCAGCTTTCTGACATTCAGAGCAAGGGCGAGATCGTGGTGGCGACGGAGGGCGCGTGGGCGCCGTGGACCTATCACGATGAAGCTGGCACGCTGGTGGGCTTCGATGTGGAGGTGGCGCAGGCCATCGCCGCGAAGCTGGGCGTGACGGCCACATTTGCCGAAACGGAGTGGGACGGCATCTTTGCAGGTCTGGATTCCGGCCGCTACGACATCGCCGCCAACGGCGTGGAAGTGACCGAGGAGCGCGCGCGCAAGTATGATTTTTCCACGCCCTATGGCTACATCCGCACGGCGCTGATCGTGCGCGGCGATAACGAGGATATCACGTCCTTTGAGGATCTGAACGGCAAGCACACCGCCAATTCCATCGCCAGCACCTATATGACGCTGGCGGAGAGCTACGGTGCGACTGCCGTCGGCGTGGATACGCTGGATCAGACCATCCAGATGGTGCTCTCCGGACGCGCGGATGCGACGCTGAACGCCGAGGTTTCGTTCTACGATTATATGAACGCCCATCCGGATGCAAATCTGAAGGTCGTGGCGCTGACGGACGAGGCTTCCCAGGTGGCGATTCCCGTGCGCAAAGAGGCGCGCAGCGCCGCGCTGCTGGCCGCCATCAATCAGGCGATTTCCGAGCTGGACGCGGAAGGCGAGCTGAGCCGCATTTCCGAAAAGTATTTCGGAAAGGACATCAGCAGGGCGACTGCGGAATAATTGCAGATCATTTGGCAGGTAAGAGGGATACTTTTCGCTTGCATGGCGGGTGAAAGTCTGCTATAATTATGTAGAAAGAAGGAGGCGAGCGCATGGGCATTTATTTTCCGCTGCCGCTGGTGGCTGCATTGATCGCGTTTTTCTATGGCAAGAGCATTGGCCATAAGTGGGCGCTCGCGGGCATTACATTTGTCTGCACGATGGGCGGCGGGCTGATCTTCGATTTGCTGATCCGCAACCACGGCAAGCTGGGCAGCCTGGCGGGCGTGGGGCAGATTGCAGGCGTGGTGCTGAGCGCAATCATCATCTTCCTGGTGTATACGCTGCCCGCGCAGCGCCGCGCCATGCAGAAGGACAACGATGAAAAAACGCAGAGCCTGTTTAATGAAGAGGATACCTGAAATATTCGGGTGAGATCGACTAGGGTCGAGGATCAGATGGTCTTCGACCCTTGTTAAAATATAAGGGCCGGCAAAATCAAGGTCTTGCGGGCGGGCAGAGTTCGAGTGCGGACGGAATATGCAGACGATTCTTTATCAAAGCTGCATGGCATAATCGGAGGAGAGCGCGCTACGGTGAAAAGGATACTTGTCAATCTGGGAAACGCTTCGCTATGTTCGTCATGGATCCATGATGCGGTCTGCGAGGCATGGGCATTTGAATATGCGCAGCGGCGATTGACCCTGCGTATAAGCTGCGATGGGAACAGGTCTGATGCTAAAAGCATCATATTTGAGGGCGTTTACGCGCAGCACATGGTGTCATGCGCATTTTGGGGTGCGTCGCCCTACATTTTCGGGCTTGAACTGATCGAGCCTGCGTCATCGGAACTCTATAAGCAGCTGATGGATGAGATCGTGAATGCGGGCTATGATGATCCCTTTGACCGTGAACACGGAGCGTGCATCGAGGCAAGGCTGCAGTTTACTTCTGGAGATGTCCTGACCGTATTGTGTCGGCAGGTGATGATCGAGGAATGACAGCTTGTATCCCCATGATTTCATATTCTTCACCTTGCAGGCGGGGCTTGGGCGCTGGTATAATAGACACAGTGATCTGTACCCGTGCGCTGCGGGTTCTTTTTAGTGCCTGCCGATCGCTTACATATGAAGGGAAAGTGTAGCTATGGATCTATCTCTGGCGTTTGCCGCGTTTGCGGCGGGCATGATGGCAAGCCGCATATTCGGCGTTACGATGATCGCGCCGCTGGCGCTGGGGCTCGTGGCCTTTGCGGGCGTGGTGCTGTATCGCGGCTTTAAGCTGCGGAATATACTGGGCATGGCGTGGAACGGCGCGCGCGGCGCGGGCGTGGTGGTGGTCATTTTGCTGATGATCGGCTGTCTGACCTCGCTGTGGCGGCAGAGCGGCACGATCGCATGCTTCACCTATTACGGGGTGAAGCTGATCCCGCCGAGGATATTCATACTGGCTGCGTTTCTGTTGACGTCCATAATGAGCTACGCGCTGGGAACGAGCTTCGGTGTGGCCGCGACCATCGGCGTGATCCTGATGACCATCGCCCGCGCGAGCGGCGTGAACGCGGCGTGGGCGGCGGGCGCGGTAATGTCCGGACTGTACGTCGGCGATCGCGCGTCGCCCGCATCCTCGTCCGCCAGTCTCGTGGCGCATGAAACGGGCACGGACGTGGGCGAGAACATCCGGCTGCTGCTCAGATCGTCGCTCGTGCCGCTGCTGCTGTGCGCCCTGCTGTATGCGGGCATATCGCTGCTGAGCCGTCCGGGCGAGATCGATATTTCGCTGATCTCCGGCTTTCAGCGCGAATTCAGGCTGAGCCTGTGGTGCCTGCTGCCCACGGTGCTGCTGCTGGGCATGGCCTTTGCGCGGCTGAACATCCGGCTGGTCATGGCGGTGAACATTGCCTTTTCCATGGCGCTGACGGTGCTCCTGCAGGGCAGGTCGATCGGCGATACGCTGCGCATGATGCTTCTGGGCTTTGTGCCAAACGATCCGTCATTGCCGGGACTGCTCGCGGGCGGCGGCGTCAAATCCATGCTGGAGATCGTGACGCTGCTGCTGCTCTCCAGCGCCTGCACCGGCATTTTCGAGGGCACGGGCATGCTGCGCGGCGTAAAGGCCGCGTCGGCGCGGCTGTGCCGCCGCATCGGCCGCTTTCCGGCGATGTCCGCCGTCAGCCTGGGTGCGAGCGCGGTGTTTTGCAACCAGACAATAGGCGCGATCATGTGCCGCCAGATCATGGCCGAAAACTATGCGGATGCGCCGGAGGGGCGCATCGAGCTGATGCTGGACATTGAGAATTCCGTGATCGTGCTGGCGGGGCTGGTGCCATGGTGCATCGCGTGCAGCGTGCCGCTGGGCATGCTCAGCTGCGGCACGGAATGCCTGCCGTTTGCGTTTTATCTGTATCTGCTGCCGCTGTACTGGTTCGCTGCGCTGAAAATGCGCGATTGCCGGTGCGGGAATAAGAAGGGAAGAGGTGCTGCATGATCCGACTGCTCGCTCGAATATTCATTAAGAATCGCGAGGATACCGCCAACCCCGCTGTGCGCGAGGCCTACGGCGTGCTTTGCGGCGCGGTGGGTTTTGGGTTTAATCTGCTCCTGTTTGCGGGGAAATTTCTGGCGGGTAGACTGACCGGCTCAATCGCCATCGTCGCAGACGCCATCAACAACCTTTCGGATGCGGGTTCGTCCATCATCACGCTGCTGGGCTTCAAGCTGGCGGCGAAGAAGCCGCATTCGGATCATCCCTATGGCCATGGACGCTTTGAGTACATCGCCGGACTGATCGTGTCGCTGGCGATATTGATGATGGGCTTTGACCTGGCGCGCAGCTCGATCGAAAAGATATTTAATCCGGAGGCTGTGGATTTCAGCCTGCTGTCGATCATTATTCTGGGCGTTTCGATACTGGTGAAGCTGTACATGGCCGTTTACAACCGGAAAATAAGCAAAAAGATCAATTCTGCGACCGTGGCGGCCGCCGCTGCCGATAGCCTGTCCGACGCCTGCGCCACCTCCGTGGTGCTGTTTTCCACGCTGATCTGCCGCTTCACCGGCTATAATGTAGACGCATGGGCGGGCGCGGCCGTTTCGCTGCTGATCCTGCAGGCGGGCTTCTGCGCGGCGCGCGATACCATCAGCCCGCTGCTGGGCAAGGCGCCCGATCCGGAATTCGTGCGCCGCATCGAGGAAATTGTGGGCGAATATCCGGAAGTGGTGGGCATGCACGATCTGATGGTGCACGATTACGGCGCGGGGCGCGTGATGATCTCGCTGCACGCCGAGGTGCCCGCGAGCGGCAATATACTGTTGCTGCACGATGTTATCGACACCATCGAACGCCGTTTGCAGACCGAGCTGAAGTGCAGCGCGGTCATTCACATGGATCCCATTTCCACCGATGACGAGGAGATCGCGCATACCCGGGAAAAGGTGCTCAGGCAGATACATAGCAGCATCGGCAAGGAGATCAGCCTGCACGATTTCAGAATGGTGCCCGGCCCCACGCATACGAATGTGATCTTCGACGTGGTGGTGCCCTATGGCTTTCGGCTGTCCGATGCGCAGGTGAAGGCAGAGGTCTCGCGAATCGTGCGCGAGATCGAGGGCGATTATTTCGCGATCGTGTCCGTGGATCATCCGTTTGTCACAGATTCGTAATATATACAGGAAAACAACCGCGCTTTCTCCTCGGGAAAGCGCATTTTTGCGCCATCCTGCGCCGGGAGGACTGTATATTATTACAAACATATTGCGGTCATAATTCAACCAAACTACTTTTACATTTCAAATTGAAGGATTCCATACAAGGCAGGACGAATAATTATTCCCATACGGGGGCGAGGCATGCCCTTTTGCCCGAATAAAGAATTCTGCCTAAATGCGAGGAACGAGCGATATGAAAAACCTAAGCCGCAGAGCAATAAGAGTATTGGCCTTCGTGCTGACGCTGGCGCTGATGATGAGCGCGCCCGCGCTGGCAGAGCGCTATTCCGCGCTGGTATCGTCTCAGACGGCGACCGTGTACGCGGATGCGGCGCTGACGAAAACGCTCGGTACGCTGGAAGCGCTGACGCTGGTGACGGTCGGCGCGGAAAAAAACGGCGTGGCCGCCATACGAATCAACGGCAAAACCGCCTACATGAGCGCCGCGTCGTTGACGGCGGTAGAGGATATCGCCATTCCAGCGACCGTTTCCGCCGATACCCGCGTGTATGCCGAGCCGAGCACCGATGCGCGCAATGTGGCGCTGAAGGCGGGCGTTACGGTAAATGTGCTGGCGGTGGACGGCAGCTGGGCAATGATTGAAAAGAACGGTCGCCTGGGCTACGCCTACACCGGCCATCTCTCCGCGCAGGAGCAGGACGACGCCGCAGCCACGCCCGAGCCGGGCGCTACGTCGGATCCCTTCCTGCCCGGCGCCGATGCAGCGGATGCGGCCGAGGCCGCGGGCGTGACGGTGGCAAAGATCGCCGCCATGGTCAACGTATCCGCGCTGCCGGTCTATAAAAATGCGAACACCTCCGCCAAGCGCCTCGGCGTACTGTCCTATGGTCAGACGATCACCGTATATGCCTACAACAGCGATTGGGCGTACATCGGCCTGAACGGCAACTTCGGCTTCTGCGCGCTGGCCGGACTGAAAAAGGTCGGCGGCAACGGCGATGCAGACCTGTCCAACGCCATTCCTGCCGTGGTCAAGGAAGGCGGCGTGAAGGTGTATCAGAGCGCCAGCAGCGCTTCCAAGAAGCTCGGCACGCTGAAGGCCGGAACGCAGGTAAACGTATTAAAGACCAGCTCGGACTGGGCGTACATAGAGCTGGCAGGCAACTTTGGCTATTGCCGCCTTTCCGCCCTGGAAAAGACCGGCGGCGACGACAATAACAACAACGGCGGCCAGGACGGTTCGATCTCCACGCAGCCCAAGGGCACCTGCACCGTCATTACCGCGACGGCGGAAATGACCACGAGCAATGGCGGCACGCTCACGCTGAAGGCAGGCGATACGCTCAATTATTACGGCTACGATTCCAAGCGCGTGCTCGTGGGCATCAACGGAACCTATGGCTATGTGTCCCGTTCCTGCCTGAACGCAGACAGCTACGCCGAGCTTACCGACGGCGACAGCGGTTCCGCCGTGGCAAAGCTGGAAAGTACGCTGTTGGAGCTGGGCTATCTGGATACGATTCCCTCCATCAACTTCAGCTCCGCGACCGCCGAGGCCGTGAATCGCTTTCAGGCCGCCTGCGGCATGACGCAGACCGGCAAGGCCGATGTGGGCACGCAGCGCATGCTCTATTCCGCAAATGCGCCCGCCTCGCCGCTGCTGAGCCTCTCGCTCTCTCAGGGCAGTAAGGATGTAAATGTTTCCCGCATTCAGACGCGCCTGCTCGCGCTGGGCTATCTGAGCAAGGCCGCGTCCGTTGACGGCCAGTACGGCAGCACTACTGCCGCTGCCATCGCCCTGTTCCAGAAAACGGCGGGCGGCTCGGCCACCGGCAATGCCGACAACAAGACCATCCGCGCGCTTTACAGCGCTTCCGCGCCCAGCCTGCCCTCCGGCAGCAATGCGGCCGATTATACCAAGCCCAACGATAATAACGGCGGCAGCACCACGCCCTCGGGCATGCCCGCTGGCCTGGCATCCACCACGTCCAGCTATTCTCCCAACATGTCCAACGCGCAGAAGCTGGAATATGTGATTTATGTGGCGCAGCAGCAGCTCGGCAAGCGCTATGTATTCGGGTCCGCCGGTACAGCCACCTTCGACTGCTCCGGACTTACGCTCTACTGCTTCAAGCAGATCGGCGTAACGCTGGCGCATTCGGCCTATTCCGTGGGTTATAGTGATAAGTATCCGAAGATCTCCGGCACGTCCAGCCTGCGCCGCGGCGATCTGGTGTTCTTCAACACCATGTCCGATGGCGACCTCTGCGACCACACCGGCATCTATCTGGGCAGCAACTATTTCATTCACGCCTCCTCCGGCGCGGGCAAGGTGGTTGTCAGCAGCCTGGGCAGCGGCTATTACAACCGCGTGTACAGCTGGGGACGCCGCGTGCTGAGCACCTGACGGGCAAGCACCAGGGAACAATCAATCAGCGGGGCCGGATCCTTCATGGATCCGGCCCCGCTGATTAATGTCGTTTATATGCGAACGGTATTTTCAAATTTGAATATGTCGGGCACCGCATCCGCGCCAAAGGTTCTTCGCGCCATGCGCCACATGGCGCGCGCATGGATTCGATCGTGCCAGATAAAGCGGCGCAGGAGCTTGCGCAGCGACCATTCCTCATCGTAGCTGCCAAGCTGCACGGCGTTGTTCAGATAGCCCGAGTGCAGCTCGAGCGCAGCAAAGCCGCGCGCCCGGCACGCCTCAATATCGCCGTCGTTATCCGTGTCCACGCCGATCTCGCCGAAGTAATAGCTGTTCACATTCTTCGTATGCGCATACATTTCCCGCGCCGTGCGGGGGAGTGCGCCGTAAAAGGTCTCGCGCGGCGGCAGTGCGCTGCGCTCGCTGTCGGGCACGGCGTCATATAGCCGCTGAAAATAGCGCGCCGATTTTAACGCCAGCGCCTTCAGCACCATATATTCGCGCGCGCTCAGCGGCAAACGCTCACCGTCAAAGATCACGTCGGAATCCGCGTCGCGAATCGTGAGCACGCTCGACTTTTCCTGCACGACTTTTACTTCGAGTGTGTCCGGTATCGGCATTTCCGCCCAGCGCAGGTAGGCGCGCACATCCTCGGGCAGCTTTTCAAGCGCCGCCTCCAGAGACGCGCCGCGCGCAAAGGCGCCGGGATAATCGGCAGCATACAGCAGCGTGTCGCCGCCATTATGCTCCCATACGCAGCGGATATTCATATTCGGCTCACGCCTTGAAATTGAAGCCGGAAGAGAAGCCCCAATACAGGAAATACGCCAGCACCGCCACGCCCATGGCGATGGCCATGGTAATGCGCATGACGCCCATCTTGCGCAGCGCGCGCTTTTCCAGAATATTGGGCACGATCAGCGCGATGATCATGGCGATGATCAGGCCGTAGGAAAACGTGCCCTGTTCCTCGCCGTTTTTCCAGAACAGCGCGACACAGGCCAGCAGACCCAATACCGCGCCTGCGATGCGCTGGTAGAGCTTCCATTTTTTATCGTCAAGTCGGGCAATGAACTTTTGAAAGGCGTTCATGTCCGAATCTTCCAGTATGCTTTCCTGCAGCTCTTCCTCCGTCATGCTTTTCGGATCCGGATCGGGATCAAGGGATGCGTCTCGCTCTTCAAAGCCGTTGTTCTGCTCGTCCATGGTGTTTCCTCCGTTTTTTTATTCTGTTTCTATTATGCCTGAAAAACCGCGCCATGGCAAGTGTTTTTTATTGAAGTGCAGGCATAGGCAAAACCGGTGCTTCGCGGGTTGGCGGGTTTAGATGGCGAGCGCAGCGGCGCACGCCGGCATTATTCCTGATCCGCGCTTTCGGCGTCCACGTCCGCCTCATCCGCAGCCGATACGGAAACGCCGTTGATCTCGCGGTAGATGCTCTGCATTTCCCGATCCAGCGCCGCCGAGGCCTCCGCGCACTTCTGCAGGCGCTGACGCAGCAGCTGCGTGGTCTCCTGATCCGATTTATAGCGCAGCTGATGCTCCAGCGAAGCCCAGAAATCCATGGCAATGGTGCGGATCTGCACCTCCACCGGCACGAGCTCCGTGTGGCTGGATAGAAACACCGGTATGCGGATGACCAGATGCAGGCTGCGATAGCCGGATTCCTTCGGGTTTTCGATATAGTCGCGCCGCGCCACCAGCTCCACATCGCGCTGGCGCACCAGCAGATCGGCCACGCGGTAAATATCCTCCAGATAATTGCAGACGATACGCACGCCGGCAATGTCCGTCAGGTTTTCCTCGGCGCTCTCCAGCGTCTGCGGATAGCCCTTGCGCCGCAGCTTTTCGCGAATGCTCGCCGGCGATTTCAGGCGCGAATCGATGTGGTGAATGGGGTTTCGGGCATAGCGCACGCTGAATTCGGCGTCCAGTACTTCTAGTTTGGTGCGCACTTCGCGAATAGCGCCGTCGTACAGCTGCATCATTTCGCGGTAGCGCTGCTGAAAATCCTGTGTGCTCAGGCGCTCCACAGGCGTCAATGCGTTTTCCATGTTTCCTTTTTCCTCCAAGGTTAATTATAATCGGTCAATATAAACTTTTTATAAACAGGCGCTTCACATGGCTGAGCCTATGGTTTATAATGGAATAGGATGCTGTTTAGACGCGGCGCGTGCCGCTTCGGTTCATATACGGTTTAAATGCCGGGCGCAAAATAGAGGGCGAGAGGTGAAACGGGCATGTTCCATATCATGGTGGTCGAGGATAATCTGAATACCCGAAAGCTGATGCAGAAGGTGCTCAGTCAGAATGGTTACGAGCCGATCCTGGCATGCGACGGCGTGGAGGCGCTGGAGGTGCTGGATAAAAAGCATGTGGATCTGATCGTGCTGGATATTATGATGCCGCGCATGGATGGCTATGAGTTTACGCAGGCGCTGCGCGATTCCGGCTGCGACATTCCAATATTGATGGTCACAGCCAAGGAAAAGCCCGCCGACAAGCACAGGGGCTTTCAGATCGGCACGGACGATTACATGGTCAAGCCCGTGGACGAGGAGGAAATGCTGCTGCGCATCGCGGCGCTGCTGCGCCGCAGCCGCATCGTGAACGAGCATCGCCTCGAGATCGGCAATACTGTTCTGGATTACGACGCGCTGTGCGTCACCAGCCCGCAGGGCAAAATGGAGCTGCCGCGCAAGGAATTCATGCTGCTGTTCAAGCTGCTTTCCTATCAGAACAAGATATTTACCCGCCGTCAGCTGATGGACGAGATATGGGATATGGACAGCGAGTCCGACGAACGCACCGTGGACGTGCACATCAATCGCCTGCGCGATCGCTTCCGCGGCAGCGATGATTTTGAGATCGTCACCGTGCGCGGCCTGGGCTACAAGGCGGTGAAGCGCGCATGAAAAAGCGCGGCTGGCTGAAGCGCAAGCTGGACGAGCTGAATAAAAACGTATCGCTGAGCCGGCTGATGATCATCGTGATCCTGGCGATACTCATCAACGCCGGACTGATGACCAGCTCATCCTATCTGCTGATGCTGCGCACGGGCATCATGCGGCCGCTGATGACCGGCACAATGTGGCCGCTGCTGCTGGTGCTGCTGTGCCTGTGCTTCGCGTTTCTGCTGGCGGCGTGCTTCGTTGGCCAGAAGCTCAGCCCGCTGCACAAGGTCAACGACGCCATGAAGCAGGTCTCGCACGGCGATTTCAGCGTGCGCGTGGACGAAACGGACGGCGTGGGCGAGGTGCGCGACCTTGTGGCCAGCTACAACCATATGGTGGAGGAGCTGAGCGGCATCGAAATGTTCCGTACGGACTTCATCAATAATTTCAGTCATGAATTTAAAACGCCCATCGTGTCCATTCGCGGCTTCGCGCGCCAGCTGGAGCGCGATGATCTATCCGAAGCCGAGCGCAGGGAGTATGCGCGCATCATCGCCGTGGAGGCCGAGCGCCTGGCGCACATGTCCGCAAACGTGCTGCTGCTGACCAAGCTGGAAAACCAGCAGATCGTGACCGACAAGACGCGCTACCGGCTCGACGAGCAGCTGCGGAACTGCATCCTGCTTCTGGAGAAGCAGTGGGAGGATAAAAACCTTGAGCTGCGGCTGGAGCTGGACGAGCTGACCTACGAGGGCAACGAGGAAATGATGTCGCATGTATGGGTGAACCTGTTGAACAACGCCATCAAGTTTTCGCCCGAGGGCGGCGTGATCGAGGTGGGCTGTATGCGCGTACAGTCGTTCATCGTGGCGCATGTTACCGACCACGGCAAGGGCATGGACGACGTGACCCGCACGCGCATATTCGAAAAATTCTATCAGGGCGATAATGCCCACGCCACTGAGGGCAACGGCCTTGGACTGGCGTTGGTGAAGCGCATCGTGGATCTCTGCGGCGGCAAGATCACCGTGACGAGCGCGCCGAATGAGGGCGCATGCTTTTCCGTGTATTTACCGCTGAACGAAGCCTGAAAATAAAATGTACAGCCGCCATGCGGCTGTACATTTTATTTTCAGTTAATATTCCCCGCTTAAAATAGGTATATCGGGACACGGCCGTCCCGAAAAGGAAGGGCGTGAGCGGAATTGGCGTTTGTGGAATTTGTGAACGTCTCCAAGCAGTACAAAATGGGCGAAGTAACCATCAGTGCGCTGCGAGATGTGAGCTTTACCGTGGAGAAGGGCGAAATCTGCGTCATCGTGGGTGCGTCGGGCGCAGGTAAAACCACGCTGCTGAACATACTCGGCGGCATGGACACGCTTACCACCGGCAAGGTCATGCTCGGGGGAAATGAGATCTCCAGCTACAACGCCCGCCAGCTCACGCGCTACCGCCGCTACGATGTGGGCTTCGTGTTCCAGTTTTACAACCTGGTGCCCAGCCTTACGGCGCTTGAGAATGTCGAGCTGGCAGCCCAGATATGCCCCAATCCGCGTCCGGCAGACGAAACGCTGCGCGCGGTGGGGTTGGGCGAGCGCATGAAGAATTTTCCGGCGCAGCTCTCCGGCGGCGAACAGCAGCGCGTGGCCATTGCGCGCGCGCTGGCGAAGAACCCGCAGCTGCTGCTCTGCGACGAGCCGACCGGCGCGCTGGACTACAACACCGGCAAGGAGATCCTGAAGCTGCTTCAGGACACGGCGCGCCAGACCGGCATGACTGTAATTATCATTACCCACAATTCCGCGCTGACCGCCATGGCCGACCGCGTGATTCAGCTCAAGAGCGGCTCGGTGCTGTCTCAGCAGGTGAATGCATGCGCCGTACCCGTTGAGGAGATCGAATGGTGATGAGACCGCTGAAGAAATCCACGCTTCGCGAAATCAAAAAGAGCCTCGGGCGCTATCTGGCAATCATGGCCATTATGGCGCTTGGCGTGGGCTTTTTTTGCGGCCTGCGCATCTGCAAGCCCGCCATGCTCAGCGCCGCGCAGCAATACATAGATGAACATCGCATGTTCGATTACCGCCTGATTTCAACGCTTGGCTTTACCAGCGAGGATCCGGCCTATTTTGCTGCGCTTCACGGCGTGAAGGCCGCAGAGGGCGCAGTTTATGCCGATGTGCTCTGCGCGGGCACAGACGGCGGCAACCGCGCGCTGCGCGTGCATTCCATAACTGAAAATGTAAATCAGCTCAGCCTGACTGCCGGACGCATGCCCGAAAACGATCGCGAGGCCGTGGTGGACGCGCGCTATATGGATGCCTCCGCGATCGGCACGCAGTTTACGCTTTCGCCGGACAACACGCAGGACACGCTGGATCAGTTCAGGTATTCGTCCTACACCATCGTAGGCCTGGCAAATTCCGTGTACTATCTCAACTATGAGCGCGGCAATACCAGCCTTGGCTCCGGTTCGATCTCAGGCTTCGTCTACATTCCCTACGGCGGCTTCAATCTGGATTATTACAGCGAAATATTTGTCGATCTCGACACTGTGGGAAGCATCTATTCAGATGAATACAACGCCTGCCTGGATGATTTCGAGGCGATGATCGAGCGCGAATGCGAGAAGCGCTCCGATTTGCGCTATCGCAGCCTGGTGGAGGAGGCGCAGCAGGAGATCGACGATGCGCAGAGCGAGCTGGACGAAAAGTATGATGAATTCACCACCGAGAAGAGCGACGCGCAGCAGCAGCTCAAGGATGCGCATGCCGAATTGGAGGATGCCGAGCAGCAGATCGCCGATGGCGAGCGCGAGCTCAGCCAAAACTCGAATAAGCTCAGCGATGCGCGCAGCAGCTACCGCTCCGGCCGCAGCCAGTATGAAAAGGCAGTGCAGGAATTCGAGCGTCAGCGCGACGCGGTGACGGCGCAGTTTGACGCCGCGCAGCAGCAGCTGGACAGCCAGCGCGCCGAGGTGCAGGCCGGCATAGATCAGATCGAGGCCAGCGGCGTGCCTGCGCAGTATGCTCAGCTGGAGGATGCCGAGGCACAGGTCGCTTCCGGTATCGAAACGCTCGAGAGCCAGCGCAGCGCGCAGACGGCGCAGCTTCAGGCAGCGATTGATGAGGCGAGCGCCGCGGTTTCCTCCGCAGACGATGCGATCTCCGCAGCACAGTCGAGCTGCGACGCTGCAGTCGGCGCGCTTCAGGCGCAGATTTCGGCGCTCGATGGCAATATTTCAGCTTGGAACGGGCAGATCTCGGCGCTCGACCCGAGCGATGAAGCACAGGCAGCTGAGATCGCGGATCTGAAGAGCAGGATCAGCGCCGCAGAGGGTGAAAAGAGCGCGCTTTCGGGGCAGATCGACAGCGCGAAGGCCGATGCTGCCGCGCAGATTTCGGCGCTTCAGGCGCAGCGATCCGAGCTTGAGGGCACGCTGACTACGCTGCAGGCACAGCTTACGCAGGCGAACGCGGCCTTCGATGCGCAGCGTGCCGAGCTGGATGCGCAGGCGAGCGAGATCGCTGCGGGCAAGGCAGCCATCGAGGCGAGCGGCGTGCTTTCGCAGTATCAGACCGCGAAGGCGGGGCTTGCGCAGCTCGATGCGGCGCAGACCGAGCTTGACAATCAGCGCACGGCGGCGCAGGCCGAGCTTGACGGCTATCAGGCGCAGCTCGATGCGACGGGTGAGAAGCTCGACAGCGCCCGCAGGCAGATACGCCAGGGCGAAGCGCAGCTCAGCGAGGGCCAGCAGCAGCTCGACGATGCGAAGCAGGCGCTCGAAACAGGGCTTTCGGATTACGACGCTGCCTTTGTTGAAAGCGAGCAGCAGCTTTCTGACGCCGAAGAGCAGCTGGCGGACGCGCAGCAGGAGATCGACGACGCGCAGGCGCAGGTCGATGAGCTCGAGCCTGCTACGCTGTATGTGCTGGGGCGCGATACCAATGTGGGCTATATCTGCTTCGAGAGCGATTCGCAGATCGTTCAGGGCGTTTCCACGGTGTTCCCGCTGTTTTTCCTGCTGGTGGCGGCGCTGGTCTGCATGACCACGATGACCCGCATGGTCGATGAGCAGCGCACGGTGATCGGCACGCTGAAGGCGCTGGGCTATGGCCGCGGCGCGATCCTGTCCAAATATCTGTTCTATTCCGGCAGTGCGGCGCTGCTGGGCGCGCTGATCGGCTTCTTCGGCGGCAGCTACATCTTCCCGAAGATCATCTGGATGACCTACGGCATGATGTACGGCTTCGCGCCGATCCCCTATGTGCTAAGCCCGCTGCTGGGTTCGCTGTCTGTGGGCGCGGCGCTGCTGTGCTCCATGGGTGCCACATGGCTTTCCTGCGGCGCGGAGCTGGCGGATGTGCCCGCGCAGCTGATTCGTCCGAAGGCGCCCAAGCCCGGCAGACGTATCCTGCTGGAGCGCGTCGGCTTCATCTGGCGTCGGCTGTCGTTCCTGACCAAGGTCGCGCTGCGCAATACATTCCGCTATAAGAAGCGGCTGCTGATGATGATCGTCGGTATCAGCGGCTGCACGGCGCTGATGGTCACGGGGCTCGGCATCAACGATTCCATTGCCAATCTGCCCGACGATCAGTTTGGCAAGATTATGGTCTACGATGCGTCTGTGGGCTTTATCGATCCGCAGGATTCGCAGGCGCAGGCCGATTTCCGAAATGAAATGGGCACAGAGCTGAGCGACGCGCTGTTCGTTTACGAGGGCTCCGCCGACGTAGCGTTCGGCACGCAGACGCGCTCCGTGAACATCATCATCAGCGATCGGACAGATATTTCAGATTTCATTCGGCTGCACAGCGGCGAAACGGCGCTCAATTTCCCGAATGAGGGCGAGTGCATCGTCAATACCGGTCTTGCGCAGCGCCTCGGAGCGCAGGTCGGCGATACGCTCACGGTGTACAACGCACAGATGGAGCGCATGACGCTGCGCCTGTCCGGCATATTTGACAACTACGTCTACAATTACCTGATCGTGGGCAGCGCGAGCGTCGCCGGACAGTGGGCGAGCGTACCCGAGTGTAACACCGCCTTCGTCAATTTTGCGGAAGGACAGGATGCGGGGGAGACCGGCGCACATATTGCGGGGCTGGAGACGGTGAGCAACGTCAGCGTGTCCGCCGAGGTGCGCGGCCGCTTCGAAAATATGATGTCCAGCCTGAACGCCATAGTGGTCATGGTGATCCTGTGCGCGGCGGCGCTGGCGTTCATCGTACTGTTCAACCTGACGAATATCAACATCACGGAGCGCATTCGCGAAATCGCTACGGTCAAGGTGCTGGGCTTCACGCTGCGCGAAACGGCGGCCTATGTGCTCTCGGAAAACTTCGCGCTCAGCGCGCTGGGCGCGCTGGTGGGGCTTCCGCTGGGCAAGCTGCTGCACAGCTTCGTAATGACGCAGATCAGGGTCGATCTGGTAGTATTCGATGTGCGCGTGCTGCCGCTGAGCTACGGCTTGGCCGTCGCGCTCACGCTGCTGTTTGCGGCGCTGGTGAATGCCGCGATGCTGCGGCGCATCAATCGCATACCGATGGCGGAATCACTGAAAACGGTGGAATAAAGGCGCTCGAATGCAGAGGGCTGCGGGTCGGTTTTCCGACTCGCAGCCCTCAGTCCTCTGACAAACCCCGCAACCGCAGAAATTTCCTGAACGACTTCTGACAAAGTTGAAATTTCTGCTTACTTCGTCAACGCGGGCTGCAAAATCGGTTACATACGTTGAAGTATGCTCCCTCATTTGCAGCCCGCGTTTCCTTGTCTTGCAGGTTTTTTCAGCGTCTGGCAGTCTGTTGACTTTGTCAACATCCTGAGGGGCTGCAGGTCGGTTTTCCGACTCGCAGCCCTTGACCATTTTTGCCGGTTTTGTTATAATTTGAAGTATAGATAAACAGCTTCGGCTTTCAATTTCAACCGATCAGGGGGAAAGAATATGGAACGCAAATTTATCCTAAGCTGCGGCTCGACCGTGGATCTGCCCTACGCATATGTGTCCTCGCGCGATATTCCCGTGCTGTTTTACAGCTACACCGTGGATGACGCCGAATATGTGGATGACATGGAGCGCGATCCTGAGGCCCTGAACCGCTTCTACGGCATGCTCGCCGCGGGTAAGCTGCCGCGCACCTCTCAGATCAACGAGGCGACATATACCGAATTCTTTGATGGCTTGCTGCAAAAGGGCGATGTGCTGCACATTGCGTTCGGTTCGGGCATGTCCGGCTCTGTGAACAACGCCATGCGCGCCGCGGAGGTGCTGCGCGAAAAGTATCCGGAGCGCAGGATCGAGGTCATCGATTCGATGTGCTCCTCCTCGGGCTACGGCCTGCTGGTGGATTATGCCGCCGATATGCGCGATGCGGGCGAAACGCTGGAGGATACGGCAGCCTGGGTGATGGCGCACCGGCAGCGGATTCACCATCAGTTCTTCTCTACCGACCTGTCCTTCTACCGCCGCAGCGGCCGCATGTCCGGCGCGGCGGCCACGCTGGGTGCGATTCTGGGCATTTGCCCCATCATGCGCCTAAACGATGCGGGGCGCATCATCGCCTACGACAAGGTGCGCGGCAAGAAGAAGGCTGTGGCCGAGACCACGCGCATCATGCTCGAGCATGCCGAAAACGGCGCGGCGTATGACGGCAAGTGCTATATCTGTAATTCCAACTGCCGCGCAGACGCCGAGGCGCTGCGTGCCAGCCTGGAAAAGGCGTTTCCGGCGCTGAAGGATAAGATCGTCATCACCAATATCGGCACGATCATCGCGTCGCATTGCGGGCCGGGCACGGTGGCTGTGTTCTTCGTGGGCGACGAGCGCCAGCCGGGCTGAGCTGAGAAATACGAGGGAGGAAACAGATCATGGCTGAAAAGAATTATCGCGCCGAGCTGGTGGGCGTGTTTGGGGATCCGGTGGATGGCAACCCCACATGCGTGGTCGAGGAGGCTGCCTTTCGGGCGCTCGGACTGAATTGGCGCTATCTGACCTGCCGCGTGGCGGTGGAGGATCTGGCGGACGCCATGCGCGGCATGCGCGCCGTCGGCATGCGCGGTGTGAATCTCACCATGCCGCATAAGATCGAGGTTATTCAGTATCTGGACGAGCTGACCGAGGCCGCGCGCATCATTGGCGCGGTGAATACCGTGGTCGAGCGCGACGGCAGGCTGATCGGCGAGAACACCGATGGCAAGGGCTTTGTGAGATCGCTGAAGGATGCGGACATCGCGCTTGCGGACAAGACGGTCACGATTCTGGGTGCCGGCGGCGCGGCGCGCGCCATCGGCGTGGAATGCGCGCTGGGCGGTGCGAAGAAGCTGAATATCATCAACCGCAACCGCGCGCGCGGCGAGGAGCTGGTTTCCGTGATCGCGGCGCATACGCCCGCCGAGGCCGAATATTTCCCCTGGACGGGTACGGCTGAGTTGCCCGAGGATACGGATATTCTGATCAACGGCACCTGCGTGGGACTGTTTCCTGAAACGGATCGCTATCCGGATATTGATTATCAGGGCATTCGGCCGAGCATGCCCGTGTGCGACGTGGTTTTCAATCCCGTGATGCCGGTGTTTTTGCAGAAGGCTCAGGCCCGGGGCGCAAGGGTGCTGACCGGCCTTGGCATGCTGGTGAACCAGGCGGCGCTGAATTTCGAGCTTTGGACGGGCGAAAAGGCGCCGGTGGAGATCATGGCGGATGCGCTGCGTCGGGAATTTGAAGGGAAATAAAAATAATAAAGGAAATGTGAATGGCGGCGGAGCCTCATGAAGGGCTCCGCCGCTGGTATTTGAGATGGGAAGATAGCGCCGCTGCTGGAATCTGCAGATGAGTGGGGAAGGGCATGCTTGCCAGGGGCAGCGACGCGATTACTATTGAAGCGGGATATAAGCGATAGAAAAGCTGCCATCCGATGCGTGCACATCGGATGGCAGCTTTTAAATTACAAGTGATTACCAGTCGGCCAGCTCGACCTCGGCGCCTTCCTTGAGCGAGCGCTCGATGGCCTCGACGACGGTCAGGGCACGGTATGCGTCCTGCGCAGTCGAAAGGGGCTTCGAATTACCCGCGATCGCGGAAACGAAGGAGGAGAGCTCAGCAGCGAGCGATGTACTGTGCGGGTTTATACCACAGGAAGACTGGCTGCCGCGATACTTTGTCCAACACGCCGCATGGATTCGTTGGGCAGTGTTACGCTGATTTGCTTTGCAAGCTCAGGGTATTCGTCAGCCAGAATCCGATTACATTCGGCGACAACGATATCGCCACCAACGCCCGAGGCAACGCGCCCCAGTACCAGCAGATGCCGTATGTGATAGAGGGAGGCATACAACGGAACTGTGTGTGCAAGGTAAGCACCGATTGTTTTGAAAATGTCGCGTGCACCCGGATGTCCGTTCTCCACAAGTCCTTGTACGGATTTCAATTTTTCCGCTAGACTGAGGTGCTCGTTGAGTTGGATATCCGCTGCGGGTGCAAGTTTGATAACTGCATCCTGAGAAAAGTATTTGCAGCCCACACCGATGTCACCCGACCATTCGTCCTTCAAGGCAGCAGGGTTTAAATCGACGGGTGCAAACGCCAATTCATTAAACCAGCCCGTTACGTTGCCCTCTGAAGTGACGTAACCGACGGCTTCGGAAGTACCCATAGCCAAGCCGAGTACGGCACCGGAATTTAGAGATATGCTGCCAGCAAGCGCAGTGACGTCGCCGTCGTTGGCCACAACGATGGGAATATTCTCACCGATTTCTTTTGCCGCGCGATCATAGATGGACTTTACGTTCTCATGAAATTCTGATGGTACCTTAATGAACAATGAGGAAACCATGGGGCTGTTGCCGACGAACACACCGGCCGAGGAAACGCCGATTGCGTCGACCCGCGGCATTTTAGATGCGGCGGCTTTGAAGGCGCTGACAATGCCATCATACTGGTATTGGGGGTTTTCAGACTGTTTGGGGAACCAGACAACTTCCTCAGAAAACACAGTCTGACCGTCGATGACGGCGGAAACCTTGCGATCGCTTCCGCCTGCATCGAAGCCGATTCGACAGCCGTTCAAATGTCCACCGATGGGACGAGTGATTTCGTTGACTTCAGGAAAATGTTCAAAATCGGTAATGACAATTTCCAGAGGCCGCTCAAATACGGTGTTCATGAAGTCTGCATCGAATGCGCGAGCACCGTGCATTTGATAGGCTGACTTCAGAGTCTGTGCATATTGATCGCAGCCCGCAATATAAATGCGATGGCCGCCGATGCTCCAGAGCAGAAACTTGACCAATCGCTCTACATAGCGTGCGTTGGCTTCGGCGTAATGTTCGTCGCGGATGAAGGAATGGAATACGGATACCTGATTCGAATTCCTTTCAACAGCGATGGAAATCGGGCGCGACGCTTCTTTAAGGAACGCCTGGCTCCAGCTTCCAAAGGGGATGTAATCCGGATCCAGCACGGGGTGATTTTTGATTTGATAGTCGATACCCAGGTAGTTCATAAGTGTGAGATCCTCCTTCTTCATTTAGAATTGATGACGCAGAGCGAAGGAATCGACTCGCGAAATATAATTAATAAAACAATTATATATATTATATATCAAAACGCAGAAAAAAGCAATAGCCCGGTACATCAAAATATTCTAGAAGAGGGAATGAACCATGAACGCTGGCTTTGCATGAGAACGCAATTAATAAAATTTTAAATATTTAAAAATGGATTTAACTAGAGACATATGCTATAATCATGTGGTAAATGCGTCGTAAGAGGGTAAAGTGAAATGTCTCAGAGGAATTTGAAAGATGTTCGGACGATGAACAGGGCGAATGTATTCCGCGTCATATGCGAGCAAAAAGGTCTATCCAGACAGGCCGTGGCGGATAAGCTGGGTCTGTCCAAGATGTCGGCAGTTAACATCGTGTCGGAATACGTTGAGAAGGGCTTTCTTAAGGAGAGAATAGAGTTTGCTGAGGGTAGCGATCGTCCGAGCGTGGGCCGCCCCTCCTTCAAGGTGTCGGTGGTGCCAGACGCTGTGATCGCCCTGGGCGTTTATATTTCAGAGGCTGAAATCACATGCTCGTTGATCAATATTGAATGCAGGATGCTGGCTTCGCGCACGGTAGTGCCCACAACTGCTGAAACCAATGACGAACTGCTGGTGATTATTGATAAACTCATAGACGAGGTGCTGCGTCTGGGGGAGAAGTACATCGGCAATCTGTTTGGCGTCGGCATTGCGTCGGTCGGCCTGATTGATGTGGAGACGGGAATCATTCTTTGCGCGGATAATTTTCCCAACATTGTGGATCTGAATCTCAAACAATACTATGAGGAAAAACTGAAACTGCCGGTGGTGGTTGCCAATGATATGGATGCTACGACCATTACGGAAAAGCACTATGGCGCGGCGATTGATGCGCGTGATTTTCTGTACATCGGCAGCGGCGGAAACAGTGTGGGCGTAGGAATCTGCATTAACGACCGCATATATTATGGACATAATGGCTTTGCTGGAGAGCTGGGGTATACAACGATCAATTTTGATGGCAATGAGTCCCGATTTGGTTATCCGGGTCAACTGGCGTCCTACACGCGAGTAGATAATTATGTGAAACGAGTCAATGAGGACTGGCAGAAACGCTGTCCGGAAATGCCGGACTTTCCGACGGATCGCCCGATAGGGTGGAATGATATTGTTCAGGAAGCGCACAATGGAAACGCTTATTGCATCGACATCATTCACAAAATCGGTGATTATCTGGCGATTGCCATTGTAAACTGCGTGAATATCTTTGATCCGGAAAAGGTGGTGCTGGGCGGCCATGTGTTGGCTGCGGGTTCGCTGTTGCTGGACTATCTGAAACAGAAAACCTACAACAAGTCGGTTAGATCACTGCTTGCGACACATGATATTCGTAAGCGCTATCCGAAGACAGAACTGGTAATGTCGAGCTTTGGTGATCGAATTATGGCGGTTGGCTCCGGCGCGCTGGTGTTCGATGCGATATTTAAGGGTTGGCTCAGCCTGCTGTAAATCGCAGCGCAGTTCTATAGATATAGATCACACATTCAAAAAAAACGGCGTGAATTGGGAAGCATTGGCGGGTGCCGAAGATTCCTGGTTCACGCTGTTTTTGCTGGTAAGTGCTCGGATTTGAACGGCGAGGGATTCTCTTTATACATGATTAAATAAACATTTGATATAATAATTAACAAATATTTAAAAAACGTCTATTGACTTTACTTGTGCCCTTCTGTTAGAATACAAGCAACAAAGAAAACATAACAAACGAGGTTTTGTGCACGTCAAAAAGTAAATATAAATATTATTTATATTATAACTGCGAAGAATTAAGGGAGAAAGGAGCGGCTAAGCATGCAGCACTCGGACGATATTAAGCTTGAGCTGCGGAATATCTCAAAGGCCTTTGTGGGCGTTCAAGCATTGGACGACGTGTCGTTTAAGCTGAGGCGCGGAACCACGCATGTGCTCTGCGGCGAAAATGGTGCGGGCAAATCGACGCTTATGAAAATCATCAATGGTCTTTATAAGCCAGACAGCGGTACGATCTTGATCGATGGGCGGGAAGTAACCATCAAGAGCCCTGCAGAAGCCAGGGCGCACGGCATAGCAATGATCCATCAGGAGCTTTCCTATGTCCCGGATCTGACGTTGGAGGAGAACATTATTCTGGGAGGTTGGCCTGCAAACAAGGTAGGGCGTATCGACTGGAAGGAGGTTCGCAGAAAAACTGTTGCTCTGTTGGAGCAGGAGCATCTGAATTATGAGCCTACGCAAAAGCTCAGGAGTATGTCCACCTCTGATATTCAGATGATTGAAATCCTGAAGGCAGTGTCTCATGACGCAGAGATCGTCATTATGGATGAACCTACGTCAGCCATCACAGAAAATGAGGTAGAGCAGCTGTTTGCAAAAATTGGAGAGCTGAAAGCAAAGGGCGTCAGTATCGTCTACATTTCCCACAAATTGAGCGAAGTATTTCGGATTGCAGATGATATCAGCATTTTACGCGATGGCAAGCTGATTGAGACGCGGCCGGTAGATCAGTTCGATGAGAGGACGATCGTTGAAACGATGGTTGGCCGGCGAATCGAGAATCAGTATCCCAAGGAGACGGTTCCGATCGGAGACGTATTGCTGAAGGTGGAAGGCCTTGCGAGCGATATGCTCTTTAAGGATATAAGTTTTGAAGTTCATGCGGGCGAAATCGTCGGCTTTGCAGGTTTGGTTGGCGCTGGCAGAACAGAGGTAATGCGCGCAGTGTATGGCCTGGATAAGTACGATGCGGGCAGTGTGGAGTTTAAGGGAACGAAACTGCACGGCGTTCGTGACGCAATTCAAAACGGTGTGATTATGCTCTCTGAGGATCGCGCTCGCGAGGGCATTATTCCGATTTTGAGCGTGCAGGTCAATACGGCGATCGCCTCTCTGGAACGCTTCTTTAAAAAGGGAAGATGGTTCCGTAAGGAAGAAAATGCGCAGTGCGCCGAAATGTGCAAACGAATGCGCGTAAAGGCGGCTTCTATGGATACGGCGATTATGTCACTGTCGGGAGGCAACCAGCAAAAAGTGTTGCTGGCCAGATGGATGGTTCGCGACCCGGATGTGCTGATACTGGACGAACCTACGCGCGGTATCGACGTGGGCGCCAAGAACGAAATCTATCAGCTGATGGTGGAGCTTGCCAGGGAAGGCAAGGGGCTTGTAATGATTTCTTCTGAATTGCCGGAGCTCGTGGGCATGTGCGATTGCGTCTATGTAATGCACGAAGGCCGCATTACGGGGAAGGTTACCCGAGGAGAGGAAATGTCACAGGATAGCATTATGGCGCTTGCAATAAAGACGGTGGATTAGGAGGAAACATCAAATGAAGAATTTGGGATTCAAGCGCGTCGCGAGTAAATACAGTCTTGTTTTGATATTGGTTGCGTTTATGATCGTGTTCACGATCATTTCGCCCCATTTTCTTACGGCAACCAACCTGATAAATGTGCTCAGGCAGCAGTCCGTGGTAATTCTGTTGTCATTTGGCGAGATGGTGCTGATCGTCTGCGGCATGATTGATTTGGCTGCGGGCTCGGTACTGGCGTTGGCAGGCTGTGTTTCCATTCTGGCGTATAAGGCTGTTCCAAGCATGGCGTTGGCATTTGCCGTGGCCATCGGTGTGGCCGTATTCTGCAATCTGCTCTCCGCGCTGATGGTGACGCGCTTTAGCATGCCGCCCTTCATTGCGACGCTGGCCATGCAGACCATGGGCAGAGGTGCAGCACTGTATATTACCGGCGGTCAGAATATTTATGAAATCGGGAATTACATCAAGGTGGGCCAGGGCAGTCTCTGGGTGATTCCGATACCCGTTATTATCATGCTGGTGGTATTCTTCGTGATGCATTATATCATGCGTTTTACGAAATTCGGTCGATCTACCTATGCGGTAGGTGGCAACCAGCTTGCGGCAACTGCGGCTGGAATCAGGGCAAATGCGGTTAAAACGAAGGCTTACCTGCTGCATGGCGTTTTGATCGGTATTGCGGCGGTCGTGTTCATGTCCCGCGTAAACGGTGGCTTGCCAAACGGTGCGCTTCAGTATGAAAGTGATGCAATTACGGCAACGATCGTGGGCGGCACCAGCTTTTCCGGCGGTGCAGGTACTCCCTTCGGTACATTGCTGGGCGCGTTGATCGTCGGATTTATGAACAATGTTATGAACCTGCTCTCCATTGACTCCTACATTCAGCAGATTATCCGAGGTCTGATTATCGCTTTCGCCGTGGCACTGGATATTATGTCGCGTAGTCGCCAGAACTATAAAAAGAAGATTCTTAAGAGCTGAGCGGCTGATTAAATGAGAATATCCCCGGAAAAGGGGAGAAAAATAAAAGGAGGATACCCAAATGAAGAAACTCGTTGCTCTGTTACTGGTGGTTATGGTTCTGCTGTGCAGCTTTGCGCTTGGTGAAGCGGCTGAACCGAAGAAGGCTGTGCTCGTGATGCGTGCATTGAGCGATCCTTTTGCTGCTATCTTTGCGGATACCCTCGTTGAGTATGCTCAGGAATACGCCGATACCTTCACCATGGAAGTTCTGGATGCCCAGGGTGATCCGGAAAAATCCAACGCACTGATCGAAAACTGCATCACTAAGGGTTATGATCTGGTCATCATTTGCCCCGTGGATAGCGAAATGCAGAAGCCCTATGCGCAGAAGGTAATTGATGCGGGTATCCATTGCATTACGACCTCTGCGAAAATCGACGGCCTGAATGGCGGTTCTACGGTTGATGCTGATCCTTATCAGCAGGGTAAGATGCTGGCTGAGCTGGCATGCGATCTGGTGCCGGAAAATGGCCGCGTCGTTATCATGAGCTGCCAGCCCGGTAACTTCCATCCTGCGCAGCGCTATAAGGCGTTCATGGAGTGCTTCATTGAAGCTCGCCCCGATGTTACCCTGTTGGCTGAAAAGGTGCTGGAGCATGCCAGCGAAGCCGAAGCGATGGCGCTGATGGAAGACTGGGTGCAGGCTTATGGCGACATCGATGCCGTTCTGACCACTGCCGATGCGGTTGGCCTGGGCGTTATGGAAGCTGTCCGCGGCAACGAAGCCTATGCGGATCTGCAGATCTATGGTGTTGACGGCCTGAAGGGCGCCGTGCAGGGCATCATCGATGGTACCTACACTGCCACTGTATTCCAGGATGCACGCATGCTGGCTTCCCAGAACCTGCTCGCGGCTTATAAGCTGCTCAGCGGCGAAGTTGAGAACATCGATCTGGTTTATGATGATACGCTGGTAACGATAGACAACGCTGCAGAAGTACTTCCCATCGCCAACTAATTTGGAACCTGATGGCGTTGCGCGCGAGCCGCGCGCAACGCCAAAGCCTGAATTCGGCCTGTTTTCAGATGGCATAGACAAGAGAATTATTGGGGTGCCAGATGAATTGAAAGCTGGCGGGTGCTTTCGCACCAGAGGGATTTTTCAAAATCTCGAAGAGGACAATATTTTACAAAGAGGAAAGCAAGTATGAAGAATAATTTCGATCTCACTGGAAAAATAGCGCTTGTCACCGGCGCGGGGCAGGGACTCGGCAAAGAATTTACCCGGAGCCTGGCCAGAGCAGGCGCTGAAGTATATATTATGGCACGCAATGTGAAGCGCGCAGCGGCCGCCGCAGCAGAAATTCACAATGAAACGGGCGCAAAACTCTATTCTCATTTTATTGACGTTACCGATGAAAGCAGTGTTGAGGCTGCCGTAGAATTTGTGAAGAATACAACCGGCAGATTGGATATTCTGGTAAACAACGCGGCGTTGGGACGCGGCTCCAATCATCTTCAGGATACGCCGCTTGAGGAGTGGAATGAAACGATGAATACCAATCTCAATGGCACGTTCCTGTGCATGAAGCATTTTGGTCGTATGATGATTGCTCAGAATTCGGGCTGTGTGATTAACATGGCATCGCTGGGCGGCAAGGTATGTCTGAAGAACTGCTGTACGGGCGCTTATGACGTGTCTAAGGCTGCGGTAGAAGCGTTGACGCGCTGCATGGCTGGCGAATGGGCACAGTACAATATCCGCGTCAATTCGATTTGCCCGGGATATATTTTGACAGACATAAACAAGGCGTTCATTGCGGAAAACGGCGATTTCTTTGAAAAGTCGCTTGATCACATTCCCACGCGCATGTGGGGCAACCCCGAACAGATGGGCGATATCGCTGTGTTCCTGGCTTCTGAAGCAGCAAGTTATATCAGCGGTTCGAATCTGATTGCGGATGGCGGCTATACCATTTTTTAATAGATTGATTCGGAGGTAGAAAGATGAGACTGAAGGATAAAATCGCCGTAATTACCGGCTCGGGAAGTGGCATTGGTCGCGAGGCAGCAAAAATCTTTTCCCGCGAAGGTGCAACTGTCTTGATGATTGACCTTAATCCCAAGGGATTGCAGGAAACGCGAGAAATGGTTGAAGCGCAGGGCGGCCGTGCGTTTGGTTTCGTATGTGATATTTCAGACTGGGCGGCTGTGCAAAAGGTGTTCGAGGAAATCGAAGCACAGTTTGGCGGCATCGATATTCTGTATAACAATGCTTCCGTGTTCTGGGGCGAGAAGGATAACCGTATCGATGTGCTGGATCCGGAAATCTTTCGTAAAATCATTTCAATTAATCTGTTCGGAACCATGAACTGTACGAAGGCCGCGATACCGTTGATGCGTGCACGCGGCGGTGGATCAATAGTAAGCACCGGTTCCAGCTGCGGCGTGATTGGTATTCCAGATTGCGATGCATATTCCGCTTCCAAGGGCGCAACCATTTCGCTGACTCGCGCGTGGGCAGTGGAATACGGCCCGGAGCACATTCGTGCGAACTGCATTGCACCGGCAGCAATCCTTACGCCCATGGTGTATGAGAGCGATTTGAACAAGCCGACCTTCGATGAGCAGAAATTCCTGACCAGCGGTACGCCGCTGCGCCGTTGGGGTAAACCCGAGGATATAGCCAACATTGCATTGTTCCTTTCCAGTGATGAAGGCAGCTATGTAAACGGCGCGATTATCGTTGCGGACGGCGGAATTACAGTAAGCTGACAGATGGGCTGAAGGTATTCATTGCAAGAAAATGAGAAAGGGGAGTCCAAAATGAAAACAATTAAAATGGCTTTGGTAGGTGCTGGAACATGGGGCGCGAACCATGCAAGAATTTATAAAGCGCATCCTTTTGCCGATATTGTTGCCATTTGCGATATGAACCGTGAAAGAGCTGAAAAGGTAGCGCGCGAAGAGGGGATACCGCAGGTATATACCGACTATAAAAAAATGTTCGCCGAATCCGATTGCGATGCGGTTGCAATCGTTACTCCCGACTTTGCGCATGCGGATATTGCCGTTGCAGCCGCAAATGCAGGCAAACATATTTTGATTGAAAAACCGCTCGCCACCACGCGGGAGGATGCGTTGCGGATTTTGGAGGCCTGTGAGCGGAATAACGTTCGCGGTATGGTCGATTTGCACAACAGGTGGAACCCGCCATTCCACGCAGCTTACCAGTCCGTGCGTGCGGGAGAATTGGGCAGGGCTTACAGCGCCTATTATCGCCTGAACGATGTGCGCTGGGTAGCGACGGATATGTTGCCGTGGGCCGCGAAATCTTCAATTATGTGGTTCCTGGGCAGCCATAGCCTGGATACACTGATGTGGATATTCAATTCGCGTCCAAAGCGCGTGTATTGTGTCAGCAAAAAAGGCGTGCTGAGCCAACCTGGCGTGTTGAATAAGGCAGGCGAACCGATTGAGCATGGCATTGATACGGTGGATGAATATCTTTCTACGATCGAATTCGAAAATGGCGCCGTGGCACAGATGGAAAACGGTTGGGTTACACCCAACGCAAATCCTTGCGTGAACGATATCAAGTTCAATATTCTTGGCGACAAGGGCATGATTGCGGTGGATGCTTCTAATCATAATATGATTCAGAAGTATACTGATACGCAGGTGACAGTGCCGGATGTGATTGTGCAGAACAAGATTTTCGGTCAACCCAAAGGCTTCGCTTTTGAGAGCATTCGCGCGTTTGTCGATTGCCTGATTTCTGGAGAGGAATTTCCGGTTACGTTGCGCGAATCCGCTTATGGCGTATTGGCGATTCTTGCCATCATGGAATCGGCAAAGAACCGCATGCCGGTAGAGGTGGATTACGGCAGTTTGCAAAACGATCGTTACGGCGACGCACAGTAAAGCGTGGCAAATAAAGGAAAGGCGCACAAGTGCCGGATGCTTTCAACCATTAATGGAGCGTTTTCGGCTGTTGAATGAAGCCTGGTCAGCAGCGCGATTTCCGATGCATTTATCGCAATTGGTTTCCTACGATGCTTCAGGCGTTTCAATGTAGGTTAGGATCCTTTATTAGATTTGACGGCGGCAGGATATATATCCTGCCGCCGTTTATATGGTCATTATGGATTACTTGCCGAGCACCTTTTTGGCGTTGGCCGCAACGTTTTCCGCCGTGAAGCCGAACTCCTTGAACAGCAGACCGGCAGGTGCGGACGCGCCGAAACGATCCAGCGTCACAGTCGCGCCGTCCAGGCCGACGTACTTATGCCAGCCGAAGCTCGCCGCCGCTTCTACTGCGACGCGCGCACGCACGGCCTTGGGCATGACGGATTCACGGTACGCTTCAGGCTGCGCATCGAACAGCTCGAAGCTGGGCATGGAGATGACGCGGGCATCAATGCCCTCTTCTTTGAGCAGCTTCTGCGCGCCTACGCACTGCTCGACCTCGGAACCGGAGGCCATCAGCAGCACATCGGGGGTCGCTTTTTCGCTGTCGGAAATGATGTAGCCGCCCTTGAGCGCATCCAAACCGCTCTTGTCGTACAGCGGCAGGTTCTGGCGCGTGAGCACCAGCGCCACGGGATGCTTTTCGGTCAGCGCAGCGATCCAGCCCGCCGCAGTTTCCTTGCTGTCTGCCGGACGAAACACAATCAGGCCCGGAATGGCGCGCAGACCAGCCAGATGCTCGATGGGCTGATGGGTCGGGCCGTCCTCGCCAACGCCGATGGAATCGTGCGTCAGGACATAGGGCACGCCTAGGTTCATGATGGAGGACATGCGCATGGCGTTCTTCATGTAATCGGAGAATACGAAGAAGGTGGCGCAGTAGGGGCGCAGGCCGCCGTGCAGGTAGATGCCGTTGCAGATGGCCGCCATCGCATGCTCGCGCACGCCAAAGTGCAGGTTATCGCCGTCCGGCGTCTCCTTGGAGAAGTCGCCCTTGCCCTTCATGTAGGACTTGTTGGAGGGCGCAAGGTCGGCCGAGCCGCCGAAGAGATTCGGCACATACTTGGTCAGACGGTTGAGCACCTCGCCGCTGGAAGCGCGGGTGGCGCTTCCCTTTTCAAAGGCGAACAGATCTTCGCATTTGGTCAGATCGACGATTTCGCCGGAGAACCACTTGTCAAATTCGGCCTTCAGCTCCGGATACGCCTTGGTATATTCGGCCATCAGCTCGTCCCACTTCGCCTCGGCAGCCTTGCCGGCCTTCAGAGTCTCGGCCGTGCAGTCGTACACTTCCTGCGGCACGGCGAAGTCTTCGGCGCAGGGCCATTCGAGGTTCTTCTTGGTTTCGGCCAGATTTTCCACGCCGAGCGGTTCGCCGTGGGAAGCGGCCATGCCCTGCTTCGGGGAGCCGAAGCCAATGGCGGTATGGCACACGATCAGCGTGGGCTTGTCGGACTTCTTGGCCACGGTCAGCGCCGCGTCGATCTGGCGCCAGCAGTTGCCTTCCTTGACATCAATCACGTTCCAGCCGTAGGCGCGGAAGCGCGCGGGGACATCCTCGCGGAAGGCGATGTTGGTGTCGCCCTCGATGGAGATCTCGTTGTCATCGTACAGTGCGATCAGCTTGTTCAGTCCCAGCGTACCAGCCAGCGAGCAGGCCTCGTGGGAAATGCCTTCCATCATGCAGCCGTCGCCCAGAATGCAGTAGGTGTAATGATCGACCACCGGATAGCCGTCGCGGTTGAATTTCGCCGCCAGATGCTTTTCCGCCATCGCCATGCCGACTGCGTTGGCAATACCCTGGCCGAGCGGGCCCGTGGTGGTCTCTACGCCGACAGTGTGGCCGTATTCCGGATGACCGGGCGTTTTGGAGCCGAACTGGCGGAACTGCTTGAGATCCTCGATCGTCAGGCCGTAGCCGAAGAGGTGCAGCAGGCTGTACATCAGCATGGAGCCATGGCCGGAGGAGAGCACGAAGCGGTCGCGGTTGATCCACTTGGGGTCGGCGGGGTTGTGCTTCATCTGCTTGCCCCACAGCGCATAGGCGGCAGGAGCCGCGCCCATGGGCATGCCGGGATGACCGGAGTTGGCTTTCTGAACCGCTTCTGCGGACAGAATGCGAATGGCATTGACGACCAGCTGTTCATGAGTCATTTGAATACATCTCCTGTTCTTATGAATTGAAATTTGTCTGAATTACCATTGCAGGCATCCATGCGGACGCCGAAAGAATTATTTTCTACCTTTTTAATTATAGCACATATTGCGCTCGTGTGAAATACGCTTTGCATGAAATTCAATAAAAATTCCAACACGCGCGCTCTTATTCACCGGCTGCGGCCTTCAACGGCGCGAGATCCAGCGTGGTCACGTCCGCCAGAAGCGCGTACAGCTGCCGCAGCATGCGCCTGATGCCGCCGGGCACGTCGCTTTCCGCGTTCAGCGGCATTACCGGATCGTGCACCGACAGGCGCAGCAGGAACCAGGCGTTGTTCACGCCGCCGTCCAGATTGAACGAAATGCGCACGCCCTCGCGGTTGTCCGGCGCAAGTGTCCATTCGGGGTTTTCCAGCGTGTGGGAAAGGATGGTCTCAATGACCTCCTGACCGGCGGCGCGGAAGTCCTCCTCCAGTATGGGCAGTCGGATTTCGCAGCTCTCCACCGGCTCCTGAAGCTCGTCGATCAGCGAAGAGAGCGTCTGCCCTTCGCGCTTGCGGCGCATGGCTTCACAGATGAGCCGCGTTACCAGATACATGCCGTCATCCAGGAAATAATTCTCGCGCAGCGCCGCGTGCCCGCTGGTCTCGATGGCCAGCGGGCAATCGATGCCCTCGCTGTTCAGGCGAATCGCCTCGTCGATCACGTTGCGATAGCCGCGCTTGAAGCGGTAGTGCGTGCCGCCCCATTCGTTGATGAACTGGTTCAGTCCAGAGCTGGTCACGCTGTCGGTCACGAAGGTCGCGCCCGGGTTTTCCTCCAGCAGGATCGCGGCGATCAGCGCGATCAGCCGGTTGCGGTTGATGGCCTTGCCATTCTGATCCACGATGGCGGCGCGGTCGCAGTCTGCGTCGAAGATCACGCCCAGATCGGCCTTGCTGTCCAGCACGGCCTGCGAAATAAAGGCCATGGCGGAGGCGTCCTCGGGATTGGGAATATGGTTCGGGAAATTGCCGTCCGGCAGCAGGAACTGACTGCCCGCCACGTTCGCGCCCAGATCCTCCAGGAGCTTTGCATAGAAGCCGCCCGCGCCGTTGCCCGCGTCCACCACCACATGCAGCCCCAGCAGCGGCTTGGCGCTCTCGTCGTTCAGGCGGCGGCGCACCATGTTCTTCAGCGACTGGGTGTAAATAGATAGAAAGTCGATCTCCTTCACCAGCGGATCCGGAATTTCGGCCTCGGCTGCCGCTTCGATCAGCGCATTGACGTCGTTTGCAGTCAGACCGCCGTCGCGCGTGATGAACTTGAAGCCGTTTTTGCCGGACGGATGATGACTGGCGGTGATCATGATGGCACCGTTGGCGCGGGTGGATTCCTCCACGCAGGTCATAAACATCGCAGGCGTGGTGCACAGGTCGCAGTCCAGCACGTCGCTGTCCGCCGCCTTCATGCCCTGGATCAGCGCCTCCTTCAGCCGCGGGCCGGAAAGCCGCACATCGCGTCCAACCGCCAGCTTGATCTTGTCGGTGGTGGTGCCATACCTGCGCGCGACCCACTGCGCGAACACATAGCCGATTTTCTCGGCAAATTCGTCCGTCAACAGCTCCGCGTTGCCGCGAATGTCAGAACCACTTCTCAGCTTCAGCCATTGGTCTAATTTGGTACTCATAAATACTCCCTTCGGTCGTTTGCTGTCACAGCCCCGTTTCAGGGCAGAAACTCATGATATAGCGATACAGCGGCGCGAGACGCCGGTAACCCGCCGCCAGCGCCTGGACAAGCTCCGGCGATTTGATCAGGTCGAAATCCTCAATGCGCCGGAAAAGGTACAGGCTGCGCGCGCGATATATCGGGATGAGCGCATCCGGCAGCCCTTCCGGAATCGTCAGGCGCACGCGCTGGTCTACATAGAGCTGGTAATCCTTGGACAGGTCGGCAAGCAGCGCCAGCATTTCGTCCGGCCGCTGCGCTATGCGCGCCCGTAGCGCGTCCAGAAGCTCCCGATTCTCGTGATAGAAGCCCATGCCATATTCGCCACCCTCGGCCTCCAGCTGAAAATACAGCCCAGGCATGCCGCCGCGATCCGCGCTGGGCCTGCGAAACGCCATCCAGACGTGGTCGCGATAGGGCGATTTGTCCTTCGAGAAGCGCACGTCACGGTTGATGCGGCTCAGCGTACGGTGCGGACGGCGCTCCATATCGGGGTCGATCTCCTCGATCAGCGCGTTCAGATCCTGCGCCAATGCCAGACTCGGCTCGCGCACGGCGCGCAGATACCAGTCGCGGTTTTCCTGGAAAAACGCGCGATTATTATTGAAGCGAATCGCCATGAAAAATTCAAACGTTTCGTTGCTATATCCCTGAAACACCGCGTTATTCCCGTCCTTTGCCCTTATTCCTTGCAGCCGGCGCGCGCCCCGCCTTGCCAGATTCGCCGCGCCGCCGCTGCTTTTCGGCCACTGCGCGCAGCTGCCGCTGGATGCGCGCACGCCGCGATGCGATCAGCAGCATCACGATCAGCGTCAGCAGTACCGCGCAGCCGATGATCAGCAGCACGGCGAAGGCCGAGCTGCCCGCAATTTTGATGCTGCCGCCCGAAAACTCGAACAGACCCGGCGTGGCGCCCTCGGGCAGCGCGCCGTCCGACGCCATGGCGATGTGTACGGCGGCAGGCGCGGCGCTTTGCCGCGTGCCGTCCTGAAGCGTGTATTCCAGCGTAAAGCTGAAATCGGCGTTATCCTCCACATGCAGCAGAAAATCGCGCTCGATCACGCCGTCCGCGGGCAGTATTTCGAATTCGCGCAGCACGCCCTGGCTCGCTTCGCTCAGCGTGAGCGCACGCACGTTTTCACCGCCGGTATTTCTGATCGTCAGCCGAATGCGCACGTCGCCGCTGCGGCGAATGCGCGGCGTATTCGTCGCTGCCTGCATTTCGATCTTCGCGGGCAGCGCAGCCTCGCGCTCCGGCAGGCGCGCAATGTTGCTCACAAGGTCGACGCGCTTGCCCGCTTCATCCACGCCCGTCACGCGCCAGCAGAAGCTCGCGTCGCCGCGAATGGGGCAGGAGCGGCTGATCTCCAGCGCTTCCTCGCCGGGCTGCACCGAAAGCTGATCGGCGATCACGCCGCCGTAGGTCTCGTCCGTGATGCGCAGATCCCGATAGCCCATATCGCCTGTGGCGCTCAGCAGCATCACCACGTCGGCAGTGCTGGCCGAAAATGCCGAATAACCCGCCCGCAGCACGCATTCGAGCTGTCCTTCCACCGGATAGACGCGCATGTCCTCCAGCGTTTGCGTCATCACCTCGGCGGTATCCTCCGCACTGTAGCTCAGCATGGCGTGCGAAACCGTTTCCTGCGTGATGGCGGCGCGGTTGATCAGCGTGCGGCTTTCGCCCACGTCGAGCCGTTCCACGCGGCCGGTGTACTGGCCCAGATCGTCGTATACCGTCAGTCCGGTCAGCGCCACATTGCCCGTGTTGCGGATGCGGTACGTTACCACCACGCTGTCGCCCGCAGCTACGCGGCGGCTGGAAAAGCGGCGCGTAAATTCTGCGGCGGGCTCGACGGAACTGCGGCTGATGGCCGCCCACACGTTGTAGTTGATCTTTGCGTCCTGATTGGCGGGATCGTCGTGACTGATGATGTAGAGAATGCCGCCGGCATCCAGCTCCTCGCGCGTTACGCTGTGCGTGCGGCTGAAGCGCTGCGTTTCGCCTGCGGCGATGCTGCCCACGGGCTCGGAAAGTAAGCCGTCCGCCGAGGTCAGCAGCACATTTTCCGCGTTCTCTGCGGAGGAATTTACGATGGAAAAGCTGAGCGTTACCTCGCCGGGCTCCACCAGCGCGTCCGGACGCGCTGATGCAGATATTTCGAGCATCTGCACGCTTTCGGCGCTGGCTGCGGACATAACAAATCGTCCCGTTCCGCGCAGCAGACCGAGTGTGAACGCCGTGATGCAGAAAAGCACCACCCAGATATGGACTTGATTTCGCCGGATCATTGGGGCAGGTAACCTCGCTGATATTTTTCTACTATAATTTTATGCCATGTTCGGGAAAGTGTCAAGCAAAACTGCCGAGAATGGAGATATTCAATAATTTACAAAATAAGGGCTTGCTTTTGGCCGCATATGGTGTTATAATAACTCTCGCAGGTTCGGAAAAGCAACCTTGTAGCATATTTGGGGCATTAGCACAGTTGGTAGCGCGCTACATTCGCATTGTAGAGGTCAGCGGTTCGAATCCGCTATGCTCCACCA
>CAKUOX010000015.1 GCA_934670175.1 uncultured Clostridia bacterium
CTCCATCGGGTCGCCCAGAGGCGCGACCTTGCGCACATAGATTTCAGTGCCCTTGGTCAGACCCATGTCCATGATCCTGCGCTTCAGCGCGCCTTCGCCGTGCAGCTTTACGATGACGGCATGCTCGCCAACCTTGATGTCCTTCAGCGTTTTCATTCCTTTTCCTCCCCCTGATAATCAGATCATGATCCGCATGGCCATGGTCTTGTCCAGCGCGACGCGGCTTTCCTTCACGTTCAGGATCAGGTTGCCGCCCAATTCGCTTACGACCCGAATTTCTGCGCCGACCACAAAGCCCATCTCCGCCAGATGCTGGCGAACCTCATCGCGGCCCGTGATCTTTTTGATGATGTTCGTTTCTCCCACGCTTGCCATTCCCAACGGCATCATAGTGTAGCTCCCCCTCCAATTAGATGATTCTAACTCACGGGTTTTAAAATGGTTAATGGTGTCTAACCCATCGACCGGAACATAGTTTAACATCTCTAACACTATTCGTCAAGACCACAGAACCCATTTTTCATGTTAAATGTATCTAACAGATGTTTGAGTACTTTAACTAAACGAACGGCGCAAAAAAATTTTTAAAAGGGGCTTGACAGCCATGACGAAATCTGCTATGATGTCAGCGTGGTTAGAGACTTTTAACCGCGACGGCTCCTGCGGCGGAGCATTTTAAAGGCATAGCAGTTAGAGATGCTTAACCGGAAAGGATGTGCGCGCATGTCAGGCCGCTTTGAAGAAAGCCTGATCCGCCACTGCGCCGCCACGCTGGCGGGACACAAGTGCGGCAGCCTGTTTTCCTATCGGCCCGCACCGGACGAGGACACGGCGGCGCACATCGCCGAGATCAACGTGCTGATCTCGGGCAAGGGACTGCGCGCGCGGCTGCTGAAGCGCTGCCCGCACGGCGATCTGGTGTATCTCTACCGTCCGGCGATGCTGGAAGCGCGGCTGTGCGCACCGGAGACTGCGCGTTTTCTGGAGACGCTCGGTTACGGCGGGCTGTCCATGGAGGGCTGTCTGGCGGCGCTGGCACAGCGTATCCATTGCGGCGAATTTCCGCATGAGATCGGCGTGTTTCTGGATTACCCGCTGGCGGATGTGATGGGCTTTATCGAAAACGGCGGCTGCAATTGCTGCTGCTCCGGCTGCTGGAAGGCGTATTCCAACGCGGCGGACGCGCAGAAGCGCTTCATGCTGTACCGCAAGTGCAGGGATGTCTATCTGAACTGCTATCGCCGTGGCTTCGGCGTCTCGCGGCTCGCAGTAGCCGCCTGACATACAAGAATTATTTCCTATTATAGAGGAGGGTTCCGGAATGAACAGAATCTGTGTTATTTATTGGAGCGGCACGGGCAATACCCAGGCGATGGCCGAGGCCGTCACTCGCGGGGCGGGCGCCGAGCTGTTTTCCTGCGAGGATTTCGATGCGCAAAAGCTCAATGAATACAGCGCAGTGGCCTTCGGCTGCCCCGCCATGGGCGCCGAGGTGCTTGAGGAAGAGGTGTTCGAGCCCGTGTTCGACGCCTGCAAGCCGTTTTTGAAGGACAAGCGCGTGGCGCTGTTCGGTTCCTACGGCTGGGGCGACGGCGAGTGGATGCGCAACTGGGAGGACGATTGCCGCACGGCGGGTGCGGTGCTCGTCTGCGATAGCGTGATCTGCCAGGAAACGCCGGACGATGACGCCATCGCCGCCTGCGAAAAGCTGGGCGAGGCGCTGAAATAAGCGTCGTTTCTCCAAAGGAGGTGAACAGCATGGGACGCAGGATCAAGGGCAAGCTGCTTAATCTGGCCATTATGGGGCTGCTTCTGCTGCTGCTTGCCGTGGCTGCGGCGCTGAAATAAGCGCTGGCCAAACATGAAAACAGCAAATCCGGCGGCGAAATTTCTTCGGGTAAAAATACTTCCAGATGAAAATAACCCGGTGAAAACAACCAATGAATGATCTCCCTCGACAGTCATCAAAAAATACTCCAGACGCCGTAATCGTGTATATCATGCTTCCATACGCGGTTTCCGGAGAAAATTTCGCCGCTGTTTGCCATTCGCCGGTTCTGATGCGACCGGCGAATGTTTTAAATGGAGAAATGCCGGTGATCTGCTGATTTTGCTTGACAACGCAGCCGCGCAGCATTATAATCAGCTTGGTTAGAATAATCTAACCGAAAAACTTCATTGCTCAAAGGGAGCTGAACGATCATGTATGAAACCACGCTTGAGATCGACGGTATGATGTGCGGCATGTGCGAATCGCACATCAACGACGCCATTCGCGCCGCGTTCAAGGTCAAGAAGGTGTCCTCCTCGCACGCGAAGGGGAAGACCGTTATTCTGAGCGAAACGGCGCTGGACGGGGCGAAGCTGCGTCAGGTGATCGAAAAGACGGGCTACCAGCTGCGCGGCGTGCACAGCGCGGTGCGTGCCGAAAAGAAGGGCTGCCTGTTCGGCCTGTTTCATAAATAAGGCGGATTTTCGATTCTGAATGGCTTTTTTTACACTGCGCTTGATTTTGCCGTTCAACTGTGTTAATCTGTATATTGGAAGAAGGTGACCTGATGCGGATTCTTGAATCCTCCGAGGACTATTTGGAGGCCATGCTGATGATGAAGGAACAGCACGGCTACATTCGCTCGATCGACATCGCTGCGGAGCTGGGTGTGACCAAGCCCAGCGTCAGCTACGCCACGAAGCGCCTGCGCGAAAATGGCTATATCGTCATGGACAAGGAGGGGCTGATCACGCTGACGGACGCCGGCATGAAGATCGCCAGCCGGATCTATGAGCGCCACAGAACGCTGACCCGCTTTTTTATGTATCTGGGCGTGGATGAAGAAACGGCGCGCGAGGACGCCTGCAAGGTCGAGCATGACCTGAGCGACGCGACCTATCAGGCGATGAAACGCCATGCCGAGGCCAACATCCGGCGCAACGGCGAGCATGCACCCCAATAATTGAGATTTCGGTTAAACCAAAGGCAGCGAGATTTCCATTGTGAAAATGGAACCCCGCTGCCTTTGCGTGTATAAAGTTCAAGACTGTGAGGAATCAGCCCGCCAGACGCATCGCGTCGGCCAGATCGGCGGGCGCGCCGTGCGCACAGCGGCGGATCTCGTGCATCATGTTTTCGCGGGAGGCCTCGATGAAGTCGTAGCCGCTCTCGCGCGCCAGCTTCTTCAGGCGGGCGTTGATCTGCGCCGCAGCGGGCGCGTCGCCCGTGAGCGCTACGATGAATACCCGAGCGCTGCACTTCTGCGCGAAGCTGTACAGCAGCCAGCGATACTGATCGATGAAGTGATCCAGATTCAGCGTGGGATCCTGCGCGTCCGCATCGCCGATATTCAGGAATACCCGCTCCGGCGCGAGCTCCGCTACGCACTCGTTGATGGCGGTCGGCGCGTCGTCGATGCGGAGCTGGTCGATGCTGCGGTTATACACCGGCGTTTCCGGGCCGATGTGCTCGATCAGATCGCCCAGCGGCAGTTTGCTGAAATATTCGCCGCCGAAGAGCACCACGCCGTGACCCACGGCCTGCTCGTTAAGCTTCTCATAGCTTTCGACCGCCTGCTTCGTGGCGCTGTCGGCAATGCCCTCCACATGCTCGATGCGCGCCATGCGCTCGGCCTCCATGCGCGCGGCGGCGCGGTGGTCGCTGTTCAGGTTCACAAAATAGATCACCAGGTTGGCCGACACGACCAGCAGGTTGAAAACATACACCAGCAGCACATAATTGATGGTGTGCGAATAGATCTTGGCCGCAATGCCCGCAACGTAGCCCACCATGATCAGCAGAATGAACTGCAGGCTCATGCCCTTGGCGCTGTGCGCGCGGATATTCTTAAAAACAGCGATTGGCCAGGAGCAGCCAAAGCAGAGCAGCATCGTCGCTTCCAGGATCTGAGTCATCGTATTTTCACTCCTCTTTTTGAATAGGAACCGGCAAAACCGGATCCTCTTTTCGCTTGCAGGAATGATTATAGCATTGACAATCCATCTCGTCCAATATAGAATTTATCTGAAACCCATCTCAAAAGCAGATCGATCAAGGAGGAAGGCCATGGAACTGAATCAGCTTCGCTATTTCCTGGAGGTCGCCCAGAGCCAGCACATGACGCGCAGCGCCGAGCAGCTGCACGTCGCGCAGTCGGCGCTCAGCCGGGCGATCCACAATCTGGAAACAGAGCTCGGTGTGCCGCTGTTTTCGCAGCGCGGCCGAAATATCGTGCTCACCGAATGCGGCAGGTTTTTTTGCGAAAAGCTGACGCCCATTCTGAACCAGCTGGATGCGCTGCCCGAGCAGCTGCAGACCATGGCGTGCCTTGAAAACGATACGATCCACTTAAACGTGCTGGCGGCCTCCGTACTGATTACAGAGGCCGTGATCGAATATGAAAAGGAGCATCCGCCGCTGAATTTTCAGCTGATGCAGAATCCGGAGAGCGAGCTGTACGACATCTGCGTCACCACGCGGCTGCTGTACCGCGTGCCCGAGGGCGGCAGTGCGGAACAGTTCATGTATCCGGAGAAAATTTATCTGGCGGTGCCCGCGGGGCATCCGCTGGCGCGGCGCGGGCAGATTGACCTGGCGGAGGCCGCCGACGAGGGCTTTATCGTGCTCACGGGCGCGCACCACATGCGCTGGATATGCGATCAATTCTGCCGCCATGCGGGCTTTACGCCGCGCGTAATCTTTGAAAGCGATAATTCCGCCGCCGTGCGCAACGCCATTGCCGCCAACCTGGGCGTGGGCTTTTGGCCGCAGTTTTCCTGGGGACGGCTGGAGAGCGCGCGCGTGAAGCTGCTGGAGATCCGCGAGCCCGTCTGTCAGCGCGAGATCATATTTGACATGAAGCGCAACAAGGCCGACTGCACCGCCGTGCAGCGCTTTTTTGATTTTCTCAGGCGCTACTGCGGCGAGGCGCAGGCGCACGGAATGCATTTGTGATCAGTCCATGCCCGGATGCGCGCGCAGCTCCCTTTCCGCGCGGAAGCTCCGGCGCAGCATCAGCGTCTGGAACGCGGTCATCAGCAGCCAGCCTGCGCCGGTCGCCAGCGCCACGGCACGCAGCCCCAGCTGCGGCGCCCACAGGTAGGAGAGCGCCGCGCGCAGGGCGATGTGCATCGTGGTGGCCGCCAGCGGCGTGTATACATGCCCCACGCCCCTGAAATAGCCCACGAAAGCATTGCCGGTAAAGCACATGATGTAGAACAGCGCCACCTGCTGAAGGTATTCCACGCCGTAGCGTATCGCCGTTTCCTCGGCGGAATCCAGGAAAATCAGCACGCCCGGGCGCGCCGTAACGTACATCAGCACGCTCAGCGCCGCGCCCAGCCCGATGCCAAGCAGCATGCCCTGCTTCAGGCCGCTGCGCACGCGCTCGCGCTTGCCCGCGCCGTAGTTCTGCGAAATGAATACGGAGAGCGCCTGCCCGACGCTGGTGCCGAACGAATTGGTGAAGCCCTCGATGCGCGATGTGGCGGTATAGGCGGCGATGCCCGCCGTGCCCAGCGTGTTCACCGCGCCCTGCACGAATATTTTTCCGATATACAGGCTGGACTGGTGCAGCGCCGAGCTGAAGCCGAACTCCAGCGTGCGGCGCACCATGCCCTTTTCAAAGCCGACGTCGTAGCGCGAGCAGATCAGGTCGCGGTCGCGCCGGAAAATATAGATCAGGCAGCAGATGGCGCTGAGCACCTGGCTGAGCACCGTTGCCCATGCCGCGCCCGCAATGCCCATGCCCAGCCGCGCCACGAACAGGTAATCCACCGCCGCGTTTACCGAAACCGCCACCAGCAGGAAGAATGTGGCCGCGCGCGTATCGCCGATGGCGCGCAGCATGCTTGAAAACAGGTTGTAGAAATAGGTGGCCAGCATGCCGCCCACGATGACCCGCAGATAGGCCTCGATATAGGGGATCAGCGCCTCCGGCGACTGGATCATGCGCAGCACGGGGCGCATCAGGGCCATGAACAGCGCGCTCAGCGCCAGCGTGATGCCCGCGCCCAGGCTCAGCGATACGAACACCTCGCGCCGGAACGCGCTGCGGTCGCCGCGGCCGTAGATCTGTGCCAGCAGCACAGAGATGCCCGTACAGAAGCCGGTCAGCACGAATATGAACAGGTTCATGATCGTGCCCGCGATGCCTGCCGCGGAAAAGGCGTCCGTGCCCAGATAGCGGCCGATCACCAGCGAGTCCACCGTGTTATACAGCTGCTGAAGCACATTGCCGATCAGCAGAGGAACGGCCAGCCGCGTCAGCTGGCGGCGAATATTCCCTTCAAGAAGCGTACCCTTCATCTACATTCACCCAAAATCCATTGTATCAGCCCGCGCACGCCGGCGCAACGCCGTTTTTGCACTCCTTATGTTATATATGTAAATTTACGTTCGCCGCTGGAAAGCCGAACGCGAAATATGCTATAATTCAGCCATCACAAACTGTAAGGGAGATCACCGGCAATATGAAAATTTCCAAGCGCGACGCGCTGATGTGGCTCGAGTTTTTCGCATCGCTTCCCGAGGAGCAGGAGCTTTCCCCTCATCAGCTGGAGATCGGCCTGAGCGCGCTCGCGCAGATCGAAACCGCGCTCGAAGCGCGCGACGAACGGCTGCGCGCCGAGATCCCGGGCCTGAAGTCGCTGAACGGGCGCACCTTCTACGTCGGCCCGGACGACAGCTTCCCGCGCGGCTGCCGTTCCTGCCTGCTGGGCACGGGGCTGAGCGCCATCCGCAAGACCAATAAATGCAATATCGAATGCCACTTCTGCTATAACTACGGCGAGCTCGACTGCCAGCCGCCCGTGGGCGAGGGCATGTGGGACATTGGCGGCACGCGCTTCTATGAGCGCGATATAGACCTGCTGCTGGACATGCCCAACCGCCCCACCGGCGTGGCCTACGTCTACCTTGAGCCGTTTATGGAGATCGAGAAGTACTACGGCATTATTGCGCGCTTCCATGCGGCCGGTATCCACCAGCACATGTACACCAACGGCACGCTCTGCACGGCGGAGAACCTGCGCGCGCTGGGCGAGGCGGGGCTCGACGAGCTGCGCTTCAACCTGGGCGCGACCGCCTGCGCCGACCGGGTGATCGACAGCATCGCCGCCGCTCGGAGCTGCATTTCCCGCGTTGGCATCGAAACGCCGATGACGCCCGAATTCTTTGAGCACTTCTTTGAAAAGAAGGACAGGATCCTGGGCACGGGGCTGGACTTTATCAACTGTGCCGAGCTGCACCTCAATCCCAATAACGTCGGCAATTATGAGGGCGAGCCGATGTACATGAGCCGTCAGGGCTACCTTTCGCCCACCTGGAGCCATGCGCTCACGCTGAAATTCATGCGCGCCGCCGCCGAGGAGGGCTGGCCCTGCGCCGTGCACGATTGCTGCAACCGCACCAAGTTCGCCCGCGATCTGAACCTGCGCGCCCGTGAGGGCGGCTGGTTTGGCGCCAGCAGCTATGGCCGCGAGTTCGACGGCATTCCCTGGGAATGCTTCCTGCCCACGCTGGAGGATGAGCGCTTTACCTTCCTCGAGGAGGAGCCCCTGCCCGAGGGCTACCGCCCCGGCGATTTCATTTTCTGAATAGAATATATGAATATAGTAAATGCAGCGCATCGCCGCCCGTCAAACGGGTGGAGATGCGCTCTTTAAATAAATTACTTTGTGGATCGGCGGCTTCGGTGAGCCTTTATTCCTCGAAATGGATCGTGAATTCTGAACCGACCCCGAGCGCGCTTTTAACGCCGATTGTGCCGCCGTGCTGCTCAATGATCTGCTGCGCCATCGGCAGTCCCAGTCCCGCGCCGCTGCCGTGCGCCGTCGCGCGCACGCGGTAGAAGCGCCGCCATATTTTTTCGCAGTCGCTTTCGGAAATGCCCGCGCCGTCATCGCGCACGCGGATCGTTACGCCGCCGCCGTTGCGCTCGACCGACGCCCACACATGGCCGCCCTTGCGTCCGTAATCGATGGCGTTCTGCATCAGGTTGAACAGCGCGCGCATCATCAGGATCTCGTCGCAGCTCAGGATCACGTCCGGCCGGCACGCGGTTTCGATGCGAATGCTCCGCTGTGCCGCCAGCGGCTCCAGCTGCTCGGCAATGCTCTCGAGCATTTCTGAAATGTTGATGGGCTCGCGCGAGAGCGGCTGCCGCTGCGCGTCCATGCGTGAGAGCGCCAGCATCTGCGAGATCATGTCCGAGGCGCGGGTGCTGCAATCCAGGATCACCTGCAGCGAGTTTTCGCGCTCCTCCGGCGGGCAGTCGGGCGAGAGCGCGTATTCGCTCTGCGCGCGGATCACGCTCAGCGGCGTGCGCAGCTCGTGGGAGGCGTCTGAAATGAAGCTCTTTTCATTTTCCACGGAGCGCTCCAGGCGCGACAGCATTTCGTTGAAGGTGGAGACCAGGCGGTCGACCTCGCGCTGTGCGCCGCTGACCTCGATGCGCCGCTTCAGGTCGCTGCTGCTGGAAATGCTGCGCGCCGTGGCGATCATTTCATCCATTGGGCGGAAAATATAGCGCGTCATCATGAAGCCGCCGACAAAAACCGCCGCCAGCAGCAGCGGGATCGACAGCAGCATCACCAGCCGCAGCATGCCGCCCATGCGCTCGGCCACCGCCGAAGAGGCATAGCAGCGGATCCACAGCGGCCGCCCGTCCGCCAGCGTTACGGGCTGATCCAGCAGATACCAGCTCGCATCCGATTTCTGGCTTTCGCGTATGCGCAGCACCTCTTCCTTGGGCTTGGCGGTGAACTTGCGCTTGCCGATGAGCAGCTCACCGTTTTCATCCAGCACGGTGACGTGCACATTATCGTCGATCTGCGTGTCCAGCTCGATCTCGCCGTCCGCGTTCAGGTGGATCTCCTGCGCGGCGCGGTTTGCTGCCTCCGTTAGGTGGCGGTAATAGTAATCCTTGGATTGCAGATACTGCGTCCAGAGCAGCAGCAGCGTCAGCAGACCCAGTACCACCAGGATCAGCAGCCCATACCAGAGCATGATGCGCGTCCTTATGGACGGCGTGTGTTTTCGGTTCATGATCTCCCCTTCAATATGTAGCCCACACTGCGCACCGTGTGAATCAGCTTTAGCTCAAAGCCGTCGTCCACCTTGCGGCGCAGGCTGCGGATATACACATCCACGATATTGGAATTGCCCATATATTCGCAGTTCCAGATGTACTGCTCAATCTGCGCCCGCGTCAGCACCACGCCCGCGTTGCGCATCAGGTATTCCAGCACGGAAAATTCGCGGTGACTCAGCGCGATCTCATGGCCGCCGCGCGTCACGCTGCGGCCGCGCATATCCAGCGTCAGATCCTCTACGCGGCATATCATGTCCGCCGGCATGCCGCGTCCCCGCGTCAGCGCGCGGATGCGGGCAGTCAGCTCCTCGAAGGCGAAGGGCTTGGTGAGATAGTCGTTCGCGCCCGCGTCCAGCCCCGCCACGCGATCCTCCACGGCGTCGCGCGCGGTCAGAAACAGCAGCGGCGTATCGTCGCCGGCAGCGCGCAGCGCGCGCACAAAGGCCAGGCCGTCCATGCCCGGCATCATCACGTCCAGTACCATCGCATCGTAGCCGCCGCGTTTCGCCGCATCAAATGCGGCTGCGCCGTTTGGATGCGCGTCCACCTCGTAGCCCTCCAGCCGTAGCCGTCGGGCGATCACGCGGTTTAGGTTCATATCGTCCTCCGCAAGCAATATACGCACGCCATTTTTCCCACCCTTCTATATTTATTATACATACGATTATGAAAACTAGATGAAAAACGGGGCGAACGCATTGTCATAATTTATTTACACAAGTAGTTGTGGTTTTCATTTACATTTCAGAGTGAGCTTATATAATGGAAATGTAATATACAAACATGGGGTGGAATGCTTATGGCTGACAAACCGGCTCGAAAGGGGCGCCGACTGGCGCGGCGCATCGCCGCCGTGCCGCTGAAGATCATCGCCGCCGCTTTGATATTTGTTATCTGCTGCGCTTCGATCACGTTCTGCGTTTCCGCTGCCATTGTGGCGGTGGACGTGGCGCAGACAGAGGGCGGCTCGTATTTTACCGCGTTTAAGGAGCGTATCGTCGATTTTGCAAAGGGCGCCGTGCACCGCGTGCAGACCGGCGTGGGCGATGAGCGCGCCTATCTTGCCGATCAGCTCGAAGCGATGACGCAGCGCCAGCTCGAGACCGACCGACAGCTGCTGGCGGAGCTGGACAGCGGCCTCTACGGCCTTGAGAATCCGCTCGCGGTGGTCAATCCCTACGGCGTTTCGCCGTTTACCGCCGTGGTGCTGTTTGAAACGGCGCAGCCCGCGCGCATTTCGCTGCGCGTGGCGGGCGACAGCCCGAAGGCCTGTGTGGAATATACCTTCAGCGAGTACGGCACCCGTCACATGCTGCCCGTTTACGGCCTGTACGCCGCGCGGGAGAATACCGTGACGCTCGCCGCCGAATTCCAGGACGGCACGGCGCAGGAAACGCAGCTGCACATCCAGACCGACGCATTGCCCGACGCGCTGACAGATGAGCGCGTGCGCGCGGCGGTCATCGATGAGCGCGCCGTTCAGTCGGGCTTTACCTTCACCAGCCTGGGCAATCATTCCGCGCCCTGCAAGGCGGCGCTGGACATAAACGGCGATTTCCGCTGGTATCTGGACACGCAGACCGATCCGCTGCTGCGCTTTGCGGGTTATTGCACCGGTTATGGCGACAGCTGCTTTGTCAGCTGCGGGAATCGCAATTATGGCCCCGCGGTGATCCTGGAGATGAATTATCTGGGCAAGCTGCTCAACGCCTGGTATACGCCCTGGGGCGTGCACCACGATATTGAAGTTACGCCCGATACGCTGCTGGTTACCGGTTCCACCGGCGCGGATACTCCGCAGGCGCTTGTCTATGAGATCGACCGCGCAAGCGGCGAAATTCTCTGCCAGCTCGATTACGCCAATATCCTTCAGCCTACCCGAGATCAGACGGCGGCGAACCCCTCCGAGATCGATGAATTCTATACGGTGGAGGACTGGTGCCACATCAACAGCGTGTGCGAGCTGGACGAGAACCTCGTGATTTCAGCGCGCCATCAGTCCACCGTCGCTTGCACCGACCGCGCGGGCAATATCAAATGGCTGCTGGCCGATCCGGCGGGCTACTATGAGGCCTTCCGGCAGTACCTGCTGACGCCGGTGAGCGATGATTTTATCTATCCCATCACTCAGCACAACGCCGAGGTGCTTCCCGATCAGGACGGCGATCCGAATACCGTGGATCTGCTGCTGTTTGATAACGGCGATTATGTGAGCGCTGCGGAGCACAACGGCTGCTCGCGCATCGTGCAGTATCGGATCGACGAAGCGGCGATGACGGTTGAGGAGGTCTGGAGCTGGGGCGGCGATAAGCCGGAGCTGTATTCCTATCGCCATGGCAGCGCGCAGCTGCTTAAAAACGGCAACCGTCTCGGCTCGTTTGAGCCGTACAATGCGTCGAGCGTCAACCGTTGGGCGTACGGCGCAGAGGTGGACGCGCGCGGCGCGGCCGTGTGGGAGTGCTGGCGCGAGGGTCTGAGCACGCACGATTACAGCGAATACCGGCTGGAACGGCGCGATATTTACACCGACGCCGCCAACGATATTGAGCTCGGCACGGAAGCGAAGCTGTTTGGGATTAATGAGGGAGGCAAATAAACCATGAAGAGGATCATCACTGCGCTGCTGCTGGCGGCGCTGCTGCTGGGACTGTGTGCCTGCGGGCGCGGGCAGACGCGCACTGCGTCGGATCAGTCTGCGTTCACCTGGCAGATCCAGCTGCTCGGGTACGAGGTCAAGACCGCGCTGCATACCGATGCGGGCGTGCCGCAGTACGACGGCGCGGTGCTCGACGTCGCCTACGACAACGCGCCGTCCGAGGGCTGCACGTTTCTGATACTGACGCTGGATATTCAAAAGAGCCGCGCAGGGGGCGGCGGGTTCGACTGGCAGAAGCTGACCGTGCGCGATGCGGACGGCAACGCCTATTCGCGCATGGCGGACGACGCCTTCCTTTCCTCGCATACCTATAACCGCCTGCCCGGCACGGCGCTGCAGATTGGCGGCAGCCGCGGCAGCATCTGCTTTGAAATTCCGGAAAAGGCCGCAAAGGGCGAAATGACGCTGGTGTACGCTGCGGGCGACGAGGGCGAGAACACCCTGCCGATCCAGTGACCCGCGCTTATCGGGGACGATGGTAAAAAATGAAGATAAAATGGAGGATACGATCATGAAGCGATACCTGATTTTTCTGCTGATCGCCGCGCTGTTCTGTCCTGCCGCCCTGGCGGAGAGCGGGCGCACCGTGCTCGAGGTGACCGACTATCTGGCCGATCAGGCGCAGGTCGATCAGTACCTGCAGGCCGAGGCCGAGGCAGGCTACGATTTTGAGAGCCCGCTGGTGGTCGTAGATCCCTACGGCCGCACGCCGCTTTCGGCGCTGGCTGTCTTTACCACGGAAAATGAGATTGGCGGCAGCATCCGCGTGCGCGGCAAGGCCGCGGAGGATGACATTTGCGGCAGCTTTCCAGCGGTAAAAACGCATTTCGTGCCTATTTACGGCCTGTATGCGGGCGATACCACGGCAGTAGAGCTCACGCTGGATGACGGGCGCAGCATCGAGCTCCAGGTACAGACCGAACCGGTGAGCTTCAATTATTACAGTCAGTTCAGCGCCCAGACCTACCGCGCCGAGCTGTACGATCACAGTGCCATCAATATCTGCGCCTTCATCTGGGAGGGCTGCTATGCGGGCTTTGACAGCAAGGGCGACCTGCGCTGGCTCTACAGGAACACCGGCGCCTGCGGCCTGACGCGCCTGCAGAACGGCCGGCTGCTGATCCCCTCCGGCCTCAGCTATGCCAATGACGACCGCACCGGCGTGCGCGAGACGGATATGCTGGGCAAGGTCTACAATGAATATGTGTGGGACGGCGGCCAGCACCATGACCTGATGCAGCTGCCAAACGGCAATTACATGGTACTGGCGAACACGCCGGGGCTGGGCTCGATACTGGATTATCTCGTGGAGATCGAGCCGGAAAGCGGCGAGATCGTGTGGGAAATGGCGCTGGATACGCTGGTGCAGCGCGATGACAGCGGCGCGTTTGGCAATGCCGAGCCGGACTGGAACCACAGCAACGCCGTATGCTACGATGAGGCCAGCGATACGCTGATCGTATCCTGCCGCAATCAGGATGCGCTCTTTGGTATCCGCAAGGCCACGAAGGAGCTCGCGTGGGTGCTGGGCGATCCTGCGGGCTGGACGGACGTGGATGAAGACAAATTCTTTACGCCTGCCGGCGATGATTTCAGCTGGCAATACGGCATGCACAACGTGAGCCTGCTGCCAGACGGCTCGCTGCTGCTGTTCGACAATGGCTATGGCGGGCGCTGCAAGCCTGCGGGCAGCGGCGGCGCGCTCAGCGACGACGAGAATTACAGCCGCGCTGTGCGTTACAGGATCAATACCGACGCTATGACCATCGAGCAGCTCTGGGAGCATGGGCGCGAGCTCGGCGCGGAATACTACTGTTCGGTCATCAGCGGCGCGAGCTGCCTGGATCTCGAGAATGAAACGTATTTTGTGACCTTCGGCTCGCGCAATCCGGATTTCGGCAGCGCGCCCTACACCAACAACATCTACGGCACGGCGCTGCGCTACCTGCAGGGCGGCGAGCTGATCTGGGAAATGACGCTGCGCGGCGGCGTATACCGCACGCATCGCCTTTCGCTCTACGGCGAAAATACGGATTACGACGTGCAGGCCGTCGGCGCGTGGCACGGTGACCTGAGCGTTACGCCGGAAATCGAGGCCGATTCGGTCGATCCGAGCGCGGCGCAGCCGCTGCCCGAGGGCATAAAGACCGGCCTGTATCCCTTCGGCGCGCTCTTCATTTCCGGTACGTTCACAGTGGCGGATGAGACGGCGCTGGAAAACGCGGCGGTGGTGCTGATCGACGGCGCGGGCGCGCAGCGCGCCTACGACTTCAACGAAACGCACATCGCGCGCGACGGCGGCGTGCTGGTGCTGCCCAAGTCCTGGGTCTCCACGCTCGGCCTGGCCGAGGGCGAGTATGCCGTGTATCTCGTTCTGGGCGATTCGCTCTACGATGCGGCGTGCAGCGTAAGCGTGTAAAAATTTCATACGGGCTTGCTTTTTGGCGGGCAAGCCCGTATAATAAATCCATAAGTGAAGGGGAGTAGCTTGTGGGTCTGAGATCAGGCCCGCGTCTCAGGCGTCAGTACGGCAGAGCGATTTGCCCGCCTGTGAATCAAAAAGCGAGACTTTCGCCGGTTTGCGGCGGAGGTCTCGCTTTTTTGAAATAAGAATTGGGAAAACCTTACTTTGATCAGTTCATTCGGGAGGGGATAACGGGTATGGCTGAGCTGTTTTCCAACATTTCCAACGTTACCTTGCCGCAGGTCGTGATGTGGCTCATCGGCGGCGTGCTGATCTATCTGGCGATCAGGAAGGACATGGAGCCTACGCTGCTGCTGCCGCTGGGCTTTGGCACGATACTGGTGAACCTGCCGCTTTCGGGCGCGGTGAACCAGATCTACGACGGCGTGGTGGAGTCCGGCGCGGTGGACGTGCTGTTTGGCGCCGGCATTGCCAACGAGCTGTTTCCGCTGCTGCTGTTTATCGGCATCGGCGCAATGATCGATTTCACGCCGCTGCTGGCCAATCCGAAGCTGATGATCTTCGGCGCAGCCTCGCAGTTCGGCATTTTCTTCACGATGAGTCTGGCGGCGCTGCTGGGCTTCAGCCTGAAGGATGCCGCGTCCATCGGTATCATCGGCGCAGCGGACGGCCCGACCTCCATCTTCGTGGCGAACTTCTTTAATTCGAAATACGTCGGCGCGATTATGGTGGCGGCCTATTCCTACATGGCGCTGGTGCCGATGGTGCAGCCGCCGGTCATCAAGGCGCTCACCACGCAGCACGAACGCCGGATCCGCATGCCCTATGCGCAGAAGAGCGTTTCCAAGCGCACGCGCATCCTTTTCCCCATCGTGATTACGATGATCGCGGGCATCGTTTCCCCGCGCAGCGTGGCGCTGATCGGCTTTCTGATGTTCGGCAACCTGATCCGCGAATGCGGCGTGCTGGATGCGCTGTCTGAAACGGCGCAGAAGGTGCTGTCGAACCTGGTCACGCTGCTGCTGGGGCTCACGATCGCCACCAAGATGCAGGCGCAGTATTTCCTGACCCGCGAAACGCTTATGATCATTGCGCTGGGGCTGGTCGCCTTCGTGTTCGATACGGCGGGCGGCGTGCTCTTTGCCAAGCTGGTCAACCTGTTCCTGCCCAAAGAGAAAAAGATCAATCCGATGATCGGCGCGGCGGGCATTTCCGCCTTCCCAATGTCGGCGCGCGTGATCCACAAGATGGGTCTCAAGGAGGACAGCCAGAACTTCCTGCTGATGCACGCCATCGGCGTAAACGTATCCGGCCAGATCGCCTCGGTCATCGCGGGCGGGCTGATTTTGAACATGCTGGGCTAAAGGAGGATCCGTATGAATATCAATGCGATGCTGCAAACCCTGCCGCTGATGCTGCGCGGCATGCTTGGCATTTTTGCCGTCACGGCAGTCATTATACTGGCAATGTATCTGCTCAATTACATTGGGAACAAAAAATCAAATGATGACTCTAAAAATTGAGCGATCCATGTAACCATTTTCCGCCGCCGAAAATCTTTGACAGTGCATTGCCCGCGTGCTATAATGGTCTGCGGACAATGTATATTCTTAGAAAGAAGGAAGAATTATGAAGAAAGTGCTTGCAATCCTGATCGCTCTGACGCTGTGCCTGTCCTTTGCAGCGTTTGCCGAGGAGGAGGCCGCGATTCCCGAGGTCACGTCAGAAGTTACATTTGATGCACAGACCATCGCGCTTGGCGATACCGGCCTGAGTATTCAGATCCCCGCCGAGTGGGTTGTGCAGGAAGCGCCCGAGGGCATTCTGCTGTATGCGCTCACGCCCGATGGGAGCGTCGGTGTGACGGTGCAGACTGCCGATATGGATTTTGACACCCTGCTCGCCGCGCTGGACGAGGCCGGCGCGACCGAGGACATGCTCAATGAGTTCATCATCAACGGCGTATACTGCCTGGCCTACGAAGCCAGTGATCTGGCTGCTTCGTTCTACACCTGGCTGGATGAAGACGCGACCACCCTGCTGACCATCGGCTTTACCGCCGCCACCGCCGAGGCGGGCAACTCCATTGGCGACCTGCCCGTGCAGATCTTCGGCAGCCTCGCCGCCGCATAAGGCGCTTTATTGAAAATACCTCTTTCCCTTATTCGCCGCCGCAGCGTTATCGCTGCGGCGGTTTTTTGAAGGACAGGAATTAGTAAAGCCGGAGCTTTGCTGGTTGGCGCAGCATGGCGACGCCTGTTATGCGAATGGCTTCGGCACGCAACGGAATGCGCCGGTGATTGTTATGTATAAAACATTGCAGAATTGCGCAGCGGCATCACAGAGCTTCCGTAATAGGCTGCGCCGCTCATCTCGGGCGGCGCATGGCGTTGAGCTGGCGGTCGGCCTCATGCAGGAATTCCTTGAGCCGGTTGGGCTCGCGAATGCTCCTGTGCACCATGTCGGCGAGCACGCGCTCGGTTTCGATCTCGGTGGGGTTGATATGATCCAGGCTGGGCGTGACCTTGCGCTGGCGGCTGCACTGGAAGGTGCTGTCCGTGTACTGCATCCAGGGATACATGGATATGACCTCCGGCCGGTTTACCACGTTTTTGCGCGGCGAGCCGCCGCCCAGCAGCGTGTAGGGGATGGCGAGCTCCGGACTGAGCAGATAATCCAGAAAGCGGTAGCATTGCTCGGTTCGGGGTGATTTTACATTGATGCAGTAGTTCCAGCCGCCCATGGTGGAGATGCCGCCGGGCACGGCGGCGTAGCCGATTTTATCCATGACCTTGGAACGGCCATAGTTGAGCATGTTGCAGGCGTGTATGTCGTAGCCGATCATCATGGCCGCGTTGCCTTCGGAAAAGATCGTCGGCAGCTGGGGCAGCAGCCAGCTTTCATATTCCGGCGGTGAAAAGCGCACGCACGAAATGTAATTGCGTATGGCCTGTACATTTTCCTCGGAATAGAGCACCACATTGCCGTAATCGTCATAGATCCTGCCGCCGTAGCTCCAGATGCGCGGGAACACCTCGGTCAGCATCATTTCAGGATCCCGCGTCGCCATCACCACGCCGTACTGGCAGGGAGAGGCCGGATTGACGCTGCGCGTGAAGAATCCCGCCACAAGCAGATATTCGAACCAGCTCTCCGGCGGCTTCAGCGGCCGGTGGTAGCTTTCTGAAAAGCTGTTTTGAAGCACGGGGTTTTCAAACAGGTCGCGCCGATAAAACATCATCTGCGAGCACAGCAGCGACGGCGCGCCGTATATCCGCCCGTGCACCGTGGCTGTGGCGTCGATCAGGTTGGGCACGATCGCGTTCAGCAGCAGCGGACGCGAGGCGTAATAATCCGTGATGTCGCGAATGATGCCCGCTTCGGCCATCTGCGCCATCCATGAATTATCCAGGTGCACCAGATCATAGCCGCAGTCGCCGCGCTTCTGTTCCTCCATGACCATGGGAACGATGTCGTATACGGGCAGCAGCTCCAGATCGATGTCGATGCCGGTGCGCTCGGAGATCCAGGGCACGAGCTGGCGAATGGACAGTGCGCCGGTGTCGATGTCCGGTGAAACGATGCGCAGGTGCTCCGCCGGAGCGGCGCTGCGGCGGACGGGCGCGGGGCGTTGAAGCGCGCGCAGCACGCCGCCGAGGCGCAGCATGGAAAAATCGTCGCGCAGCTGGCGGATGCGGTATTCATGCGTTTGGGGCGTGCGCAGGCATTCCTGTAGGAACTGGCATGCCTCCTGCGCCAGACCCTTTACGGAGCGATCCGTGGAAAAGCTGAAGTAAAGCTGGTCGGCGTTGTTCCACTTGCCCTCGCCCAGCGACAGGATACAGACGTTCTGGTTCAATATGATGTTCTGGTAATAGGCGGCCTCGATCAGTGCGTCTGCGATCAGGCGGGAGGACGCCAGCATGAACCGCGGATACTTACCCGAGAAAAACATGGTGGTTGCCTGACGGAAGATCAGCTCGCGTGAAACGGGCAGCGCCACGATGCTCGCCGCGTCCACATCGATCGCTGCCGCCGCCATGGCCTCGCGGTAGCCCTTCACGCAGGCGCGTTCGCTGGAGAATTCCAGCGGGCCTGTCCACAGGCCGATGTGCCGCTCGCCCTGCTCGATCAGCGCCCGCGTGAGGCGCGCGGCAATATCGTAATTGTCAAAGCCAAAATAGGAAAATTCGCTCACGCCGTTGGGCTGGCGCAGCAGAAAGATCAGCGGCTTTTCCCGCTGCAGGCTCTGGAAGATCTCGGTATCATCCGGATTGCAGGTGCACAGCAGCACGCCCGCGCACATGGACGAAAAGCAGCCGTTGAGTATGCGCTTTTCCTCCGCCGGAGAATTATCGCTGAAGGCCAGCGTGACCTGATAGCCGCAGGCGTTCATATCGTGCACCACAGTCTCGGCCAGTGTGGCATAGGTGCCCTCGCTCAGGTTCGGCAGCACCATGGTCAGCTGCGGCGCGCTCTGCGCCTTCAGCGAGCGCGCCACATGGTTGGGCGTGTAATGCAGCGCGTCTATTGCCGCGCGGATCGCCTCGCTGCGCGCGGCGCCAACGTATTTCTGATTCAGATAATTTGAAACCGTGCCGATGGAAACGCCGGCCAGCTTTGCCACATCGTATATGTTCGCCATGAAAACGCTGTCCTCACAATGCCGGATTGAAGATAATTGAAGATAATTGAAACGATAATCGTTATTAGTATAATTGCAATTTACAAAAACAATTCTATCATATATAATCATTTTGTCAAGCAGAATTGTGCGCCTTGATAAATTATTTTCATTGGGAGGAAGAACTGAATGAAAAAGCTCGTTACCCTGATGCTGGCCGTCATGCTGGCGCTGTGCGCGTGCGCATATGCCGAAACGACCGATTACACGCAGGTGCCCGAGGGCATGGTGGTTGGCTTCATCAACTACACCGACGCTTCGGATACCCCCTACAACTTCCACAAGGGCATTGCGGACTGGTGCGAGGCCAACGGCGTGGAGCTGCTGTATGCGGAAGCCAGCGGCGACGCAGAGGCCATGATGTCCGCGTGCGACAACTTCATTCTCCAGCAGGCCGACGTTATCATCGACAGCAACTGGAACCTGGCGGGCGGCTCTGCGCTGGTGCAGAAGTGCAACGCGGCCGGCATCCCGCTGATCTCCATCGATACCTATTACGAGGGCGAGAATTCCTATTTCGTCGGTGTGGATAACGACGCGGCCGGCGTGCTCTCCGGCGAAGCCGCAGTGAAGTACATCAACGAGAAATTCGGCGGCAAGGTGGACTATGTGGTCGTATCCTATTCCGCAGCGCTGGAAGGCATCAATGTGCGCACAACGAACGCGATCAAGGGCATCCGGGACGCGGGCATCGAGGTGCCGGATGAGAATTACTTCGAGCTGGAATGCGGCACCGGCGACGCGACGCAGATGGCGCGCCAGCAGCTGACGGACTGGCTGACCGCGCATCCGACCGGCACCGTTGCGGTCGTGGGCGGCAACTGCGAAATGTGCCTGGGCTTTCAGGCGGCGATCGAATCCCAGAACCGCGCCGCGGACTGCGTGATCGTGAGCCATAACTGCGACACCTCCGCGCAGGCGGCCATCGAGGCCGGCAGCGACCTGTGGGTGGCGGCGGTCGACTACATGCCCTACTACTACGGCGAGACCGCCATGCCTCTGGCCGTGCGTCTGGCAAACGGCGAGCGTCCGGAAGACGTGATGCACTATGTGCAGATCCGCTACATCGACAAGGACAACTATTCCGAAATCTTCGGCTGATCGAGGCCGCAGCGGCATGAAGGAGGTGAAGGCGGCGCCTGTCAGGGCGTGCCTTCGCCTCCGTGCGTTGCGGAGAAAGGAAATTGGGAATAAATGCAGACGGTTTTGCGAATGGAGCATATCTCCAAGGCGTTTCCCGGCGTAAAGGCGCTCAATGATGTGAGCCTGAGCCTGCGGCGCGGAGAGGTGCTGGCGCTGGTGGGAGAGAACGGCGCGGGAAAGTCGACGCTGATGAAGATACTCTCCGGCGCTTATGTCGCCGATGCGGGCGAAATATACATCGACGAGCAGAAAATGAACTATGCGCGTCCGGCAGAAGCCATGGAGGCGGGTGTGCGCATTATTTATCAGGAGCTGAACAACCTGCCGCACATGAGCATTGCGGAAAATATCTTTCTCGGGAACTGGCCCAAGAAGGGCGGGCGCGTGGACTATGGCCGCATGAAGCGCGAGTGCCGCGCGCTGCTGGAGCGCGTATCGCTGGATGTGGATCCGTTCTGCGAGCTGGGAAAGCTGTCCGTGGCGCAGAAGCAGCTGGTGGAGATCGCCAAGGCGCTCTCGGGCAACTGCAAGGTTCTGGTCATGGATGAGCCGACCTCATCCCTGAACGAAACGGAAACGCAGAATCTGTTTGAAATCATTCGCCAGCTGTCGGCCGAGGGCAAGGCGATCATTTATATTTCGCACCGTATGGATGAAATATTTGCGATCGCGGACACGGTGGAGGTCATGCGCGACGGCTGTCTGGTGGGCGTGCATCCGATGCGGGAGATCACGCGAGAGCGGATCATTCAGCTGATGGTCGGACGCGAAATATCGGATATGTACCCCAAGCTCGAGGTGGCACCGGGTGAGGTGGCGCTGGAGGTAAGGGGATTGACCAACAGCGTGATCCACGATGTGAGCTTCCATGTGCGGCGGGGCGAAATACTGGGTCTGTTCGGCCTGATGGGCGCGGGGCGCACGAACATATTGGAGGCCATTTTCGGCGCGCGGAAGCTGAGTGCGGGCGAGGTCATACTCGGTAAGCAGCCGGTCAGCATCCATTCTCCGGCGGAGGCGATGCAGAAGGGGCTGGCATATCTGCCCAGCGAGCGCAAGCTGGACGGCCTGCTGCTGGATCATTCGGTGGCGGAAAATATCGTGCTGGCCAGCATTGAGCGGCGGCTGGGCGTGCTGCGGCTGAAGCTGAAGCGGGAGATGCAGATCGCGAAGAAATGGATCGCGGAGCTCGGCATCAAAACGCCGAAGCCCACGTCAGAGGTGCAGTATCTCTCCGGCGGCAACCAGCAGAAGGTGGTTCTGGCCAAGGCGCTGGAAACAGAGCCCGAGATTCTGCTGCTGAACGAGCCGACGCGCGGCATCGACGTAGGTGCAAAGATCGAAATATATAATTTGATCGAACGGCTCTGCCAGCAGGGCAAGGCCGTGGTGATGATCTCCTCGGAGCTGCCGGAAATCATGGGCATTTCCGATCGGATCGTCGTGGTATGCGAAGGACGGGTTACCGGCGAGCTCAGCCGGGCGGACTTCAGCTCGGAAGCACTAATGAATTTGGCGGTAGGAGGAGACGCACAATGAACAGCAGCACGCAAGGTCGGGAAAAGGGTGGGATCCGGCAGTTTATCAACAACAGCGGCACATCGTTCAGCCTGCTGATCGCGCTGATCATTGCCTGCGCAGTGTATACCATCGTGTCCCCCAAGCATGTGTTCTTTACCATGCGGAATTTTTCAAACATACTGGTCAATTCGTCGATCACATCGATCATGGCGGCGGGCTGCACGGTGGCGATGCTGCTGGGCGGCATGGACATTTCGCAGTATGCGATCGCCACGCTCGCGAGCGTGGTGGCGGCGCTGTGCATACAGTCGGGCATGCCGGTCTGGCTGGCCGTCGTGCTGATGCTGCTGGTGTCGGCGGCGGCGGGCGCGGTCAACAGCGTGTTCGTGGCGCTGCTGAAAATACCGGCGGTGATCACCACCATGGGCACCATGCAGATATTCCGCGGCGTAGCCTACATCATTTCCAATGCGAAAACGATCATGATAAACGCGCCGGGCTATCTGGTGGTAGGGCGTTCGTACATCTTTAATGTGATCCCCGTGTCGATCCTGCTGATGCTGGTGGTATATGCGATCACATTCTATGTGCTCAAGTATACGAGCTTTGGGCGCAAGGTGTTCGCAGTGGGCGGCAATCCTGCAGCGAGCTATCTGAGCGGTATTTCCGCGCCGCGCATCCAGTTTGGCGCAATGATGTACAGCGCGGTGTGCGCGGGCATCGGCGGCTTCCTGCTCTCGTCGCAGACGGGCGCGGCCATCCCCTCGTCGGGTGCGGGCAGTGAAATGTCCATTCTGGCGGGCGTTATTCTGGGCGGCATCAGCCTGTCGGGCGGCAAGGGCAAGATCTCCGGCACGGTGCTGGGCGTACTGGTCATCGCCACCATCAAAAACGGACTGACGCTGTGCAATGTCAATTCCTTTATTCAAATGATCGTCGAGGGCTCGATACTGATCGCCGCCGTGGTGCTGGATCTGCTGCGGAATGGCGCGTATCGCCGCGCCAGCTGACGTGTCGGGAGGTCGGATCATGCTGAATGCAACTGAAAAAATTGCCGTGCGCTTTAATTTTCACAAGATGGCGCCGCTGGGCATCGCGGACAGCGATTACCGGCGCATGGCCATGGCGCTGGATCTGAACGAGGGCGAGGTGCGCGCCTACTGCGCGCAGCTGGCGGCGCAGGCGCAAGCGGCTGCGGCGGAGATCAGGGGCAGCCTGCCCGAGCCGGCGCGCGGGGCACGGATCTGCTTTATCGGCGATTCGCTCACCAGCGAACGCGGCAGCTACCTGCGCATCGCTCAGCACTGCTTTGCGGGCTGTCCGAATGTGGAGATACTGGACTGCGCCGTCTCGGGCTGGAAGACCTCGGACGTCATATTTGAATATGAAGGCCGCGTGCCGGAGTTTCGGCCGGACGTTATCCACATGATGCTGGGCACGAACGATGCGCGCAACGCCTATCCCGGCGAGGATGGCAGCACGGCGGGCGTGGACGGCTATCGCCGGAATATGTCGCGGCTGATACGCTATGGCCTGGCGCTGGGCGCAAGGGTGATCGTTACCACCATACCGCCCACGAAGGCGGCGGCAGCGCTGCCCGATGGCCGGATTCCCGTGTGGGAGACGCGCCGGTTTAACGCGGAGCTGCGCGCGCTGGCGGGGGAGTATCCGATCGCACTCAACGATATGGAGGCCGCGCTTGAGGGCGCGCTCGAGCAGGTGATCGACGATTTTGACAACGTGCACCTGAATGCCGGCGGCCAGCAGATGATCGCGCAGGCGCTTTTGCCGCTGCTGATCCGCGAAATCAATCGTCTATGAGCGCGGCGCGGAAGGAGTATCGGCATGAAAATATGTGAAAAGCTGGCGGCGCGCAGCCAAAATGCCGGCGCGTGCGCTCCGGTGCTGATCGCCTTCATCGGCGACAGCGTGACCCATGGCTGCTTTGAAGTCTACATGGATCACAAAAACGAGATCGGCGTGGTGTACGAGCCGGATCAGGGCTATCCCTATCGCCTGAAACGGCGGCTGGATGCGCTGTATCCCGCAGGAAGCGTCAGCATACTTAATGCGGGCGTATCCGGCGAAACGGCGGCGGACGGCGCGCGGCGGCTCGAGCGCGACGTACTTGCGCGCAGGCCGGATCTGGTGGTCATTGCCTTTGCGCTGAACGATTCCATGGCGCCGGACGTCGAGGCCGGACTGGCGGCCTATCGCGCCGCGATGGCCGATATGATCGCGCGCGTGCGCGAAAGCGGCGCAGAATGTATCGTGCAGACGCCGAGCCATATGTGTGCCTACGTTCCATCGGCCGTGAAGGACGCGCAGCTGCGCGAAATCGCTGCGCAGGCGGCGCAGGTGCAGAACACGGGCGTGCTGGCCAGATATGCGCAGGCGGCGCGCGAAGCGGCTGCGGCACAGGGCGTGCCGGTGGCCGATGCGTTTGCGGTATGGGAGCGCATGGCACGCTGCGGCGTAGATACCACGGCGCTGCTCGCCAACCATATCAACCATCCGACGCGCCAGGCGCACGACATATTCGTGGCCGCGCTGCTGGATGTGATCTTAAAATAGCTTATGCGAGGAAGTGTAACCCAATGAGCAATCCTGAGTTTCAGTTCAATTTCAAATTTAAGCTGCATAAATCCAACATTTCCATTGGCCTGTCGGACGACGACTATGCGCGTCTCAGCGTGGCCTACGGCGTGCCGTTGGCTGAAATGATGGCGGAGGTGGATGCGGATGCGGCTTCGAACGCCGCGGAGGCCGCGCTGCTGCTGAAAAAGTATCCAGACGCGCCCGAAGCGCTGCGCGGCGTGCGCCTGGCGTTTATGGGCGATTCCATCACCAGCGACCGGCGCAGCTATCTGAATATCATCAGAGTCGCGCTCGGTGACAGCGCGGAAATATTGGATGATTCCATTTCGGCCTACAAGATCAACGACATTATCACCAATTATGTGCCGGGGCTTACCAGCTTTGGCGCGAATATCGCGCACCTGATGATCGGCTCCAACGATATGAAGCGCACGACCGATGGCCGCGACTACATACTCACCGAGCCCGACGAATTCCGCCGCGAGCTGCGCTATTTCCTAGAGGCGCTCACCGCGCGCGGCACAAAACTGATCGTCAGCACGCTGCCGCCGTTTGACGCGCCCAAGTCGGAGGCGAAGTTCTGGAATGTGAACGTGCGCTACCGTGAGGCCGACCGCGCCGCATACAATACCGTTATCCGTGAAGAGGTCGAGCGCGCGGGCTGCACGCTCAACGATATGGAGCCGGTCTACGCCGCCTACACCACCGATGCGCTCACGCGGGACGACGGCCTGCATCTCAACGAGCTGGGGCAGCGGCTGATGGCCGAAACGGTGCTCGGCAAAATGCTGGCGCTCGCGCAAGATTAAAACCGAATATGTGAATATGGGGGCAGACAGATTCGCTTTTGGAGCTGTCTGCTCTCACTTTGTATGGCAGCGGCACTGCGTGCCTGCCCGCGCCGCATTACAGCAGCTTGCGCTTATATTCGCACAGGCTGGTCTCGATATAGCGCCCCTGCACATACTGGTTAAAGCAGGCGTTGGGGTATTTGGCGAGCAGCCTGCGCACGGAGGCCAGGCCGACGGCCTGATGACCGGCCTTGGAGCTTTTCGCGGCACCGGAAAGGAAGGACAGGTCGGAAGCCTTCGAATAGGTGTTGTCCAGCAGTATTTCATCGTATTCCGGCGTACTGCGCAGCGTCAGGTTCACCTGCGGAGAAGCGGATCGCGCCGCCGCTTCCAGCGCGTTGTCCATCAGGTTGCCCATTGTCTCGCACAGGCGCTGCGACGGCAGGCTGTCGAAGCTGAAATTCGAATCGACGTTCAGGTAAAACAGTATCTGCTTCTCCTCCGCCACGTCCAGCTTGCGCAGTATCAGGGCGGTGAGCGAGGCGTCCGTCAGGCGGTTGAGCGCCACAGCGTTTTCGTTGTTAATCAGCGCGCAGCGCCTGGACATATCCGCGTAGTAGCGCTCGATCTTTTCCATATCGTGCGTCAGGATAATGCCCTCCAGGCCATAGATCATGTTGGCCATGTTGTGGCGGAATTCGCGCGTGCTGTCGATAACGCGCTGATAGGCGGCGTTTTTGTCCAGCAGGCTCTGGTTTCGGACGTGCAGCTTGTATTGCCGAATATCCTGAATGCCATAGAAGAGCAGCAGCACTGCGCCCAGGATATAGATCACGATCGTGGGCAGATTTTCGATCATGACCTGCGCTGGCGGCCCCTGCCTCCTTTCGTCGTACAGCAGCATGTCCATGCGCTGCCCATAGATGATCAGCACGGTAAACAGAATGGCAAGAATCAGCCCAAAGCGCAGGAAATAGCCCCATCTGGCGTGCGGCTTGCGCGCGCGCGGCGGCGCTTTTTTGATGTGCTGCGCCACCATCAGCGGGCCGAGCATGAACACGGCGGCGGAGAGAAACAGCGCCGGATAGGTTTTAGGATCCAGCAGGTACAGCTGCCTTCCGGCAAACTCTATAACGATCTCCGGATGCGGCACGATCAGCGTATAGCACAGCGAGACCGGCAGCTCCAGCAGCGTGGCGGCGCAGAAGCACAGGAAAAACGCCGACCAGTAGGCAAAGCCCCGGCGCGGGTACCAGAGGATGCGGGTGATGGCGATCAGGTCCACGGCTGTGAGCATGTACGCGACGACTTCACGCGGTATGAATATGCGCGTATAAACGTGGCACAGGAAGTTGATACCCGTGCATATCGCCACGCGGCGGACATATATCGGGCACCGATAGCGCAGCTTGGCGAACCAGGCGTAGAAAGTAATGGTATACAGGCTGGAAATAAGCTCACGCAGGATGTTCCATATCAGTAGCGTCGAATACATGCCTTACTTCCCCCCCCCCCCCCCCGATTTTAGCAAGCTCTCGGCGAACTCGGCGGGAGAAGGGCAGCGCTTCGCCGTGTACCGTCACCGTGTCGGCGGTCGTGTCCCATTCCAGAATGTGCGCGCGGTTGGCCAGGTAGCGGCGGTGGATCTGAATAAAGTTGTATGGCTCCAGCAGCGCCTTCATGCTGGAAAGCGTCGCCGCCCAGGTGTAATTGCCGCGCGAGGTGTGCGCGACGACGTTGCGCCCCTGCGCCTCGATGTAATAGATGTTGTTGACCGGCATGCGGATCAACCGCGAGCCGATGCAAATATCCAGCATGTCGGAGCCGTCCGCTTGAATATCGCGGTAGACCGAACGCAGGCAGTTGCGCAGCGCATCCATGTCCACGGGCTTGAGCAGCAGATCATAGGCGTGTACGTTCAGGCAGTCCAGCGCATAGTGCGGATACGCCGAAACGAATATGTAGCGGTCGCGCACATTTTCGCGAGTGATGTGCCTGCATATGTCAATGCCCGTTTGGGGAGCCTCCAGGCGAATATCCATGAAGTATACCGTCTGCGGCGGGTCGGAGGCCGCGTAGGCCTGGATCTCCTCAAAGGTCGTGGCCTCCAGCCGTATCTCGACCGGCAGCTGCTCTTCGCGGCAGATCCGCAGGATCGCCTCACGCATTTGCGCGTTATGCGCGCTTGAATCGTCCAGCAAAGCTATATTCATTAAAATTCCCCTTCCCATATATCCTATTTTACTTTAATAACGACACAATAGCAATATGTTTTCGACAAATTTATATCATGAACGGTACGCTGGGCGTCACGGACGGTTTGCCGGTGGAAGAGATGTGTGCTACGATTAAGCTGCTTACATCGCATACGCAAAGGAGTATATCTACCATGCGGGATTTTATGGAAAGAATACGCGCTGCGACCCGTTACAACGTGGAGACCGACGCGGCCATGCGCCTGGAGCAGCTGGAGGCGGGTGCGCGTTCGGATGACGCGCTCGTCAGGATCGCCTGCGCGCCGCTGGCGGGGGATATGTATTTCCGCGGAGAGGGCGTACCAAAGGATATTCAAAAGGGCGCCAAATACTGGAAAATGGCGGCGGAGCTGGGGGATGCGGGCTGCATGATGCGGCTGGGTGACCTGTACTCTGGTCAGACGTGTCATCAGGACTATGAGGCGGCGATCAGGTACTACCGCATGGCCAGCGAGCTGGGCGTTGCGGAGGCGTATACGCAGCTGGGAATATGCGCGTACAACGGCGTCGGCATGGAAAAGGATGGCGCGCGGGCGCTCGCCTGCTTTGACAGGGCGCGCGAGCTGGGTGACGAGCGGGCGGAGCTGTACGCCGCATATGTCAATCGGCATGGGCAATAAATGATCAATATATCCATTTGCGGCGGCCGGCATGTTGACAGCCTTCTGCGTTTAACCTATAATTATTAAAAGAAACGACGCAGAGGATGGAAGTACTATGCGAAGGATGATCGCCGCACTGCTGGCTGTATTACTGCTGAGCGCATTTGCCGCTTTGGGGGAAACGTCGGGCGACTATATCCGCTATGGCGATACGGACAGAGTTGTACTGGAGCTGCAGCTGCAATTGGGCGTAGAAGAGGATGGGCAGACCAACGCGCCCATATTTGGCGATCGTACGCTGGCGGCGCTGCTTGAATGGCAATCGGCAAACGGACTTGGGCCCACGGGTGAATTCGATCCGGAAACGCTCATCATGCTGCTCGGCGTGTCTCAATACGATGCGGATAACAATACCATCGTATGGATCCCGATGCACGGCGGTATAAAGTATCACAGGGAAGCAAAGTGCAGCAATATGAATGAGCCGCGCCAAATGCCGCTGAGCTGCGCGGATAAAATGGGATTCTCCTATTGTAAGAAGTGTTATAGGTAGCTGCGATGCGAGAACGAATGGCCGATCGCCGCGGGGTTTTGCCTCTGAAGGCTGGATCAACCCAAGGAATTGCAGGTCTCAGCGTCTGGCAGTCTGTTGGTTTTGCCAACAAACTGGGCTGGCGGCTCTCTGCAAGAGCGCCGTCCTGCAGGGCTTGCGCATTTGACAGCTTATCCATATAAACTAAAGGTTCCTGAAAGCAGCTGCTTTCAGGAACTTCGTCTGGTACCGGCGATCGGATTCGAACCAATGACACTCCGGGTATGAACCGAATGCTCTAGCCAACTGAGCTACGCCGGCAAATGGTTGCGGGGGAGGGATTTGAACCCTCGACCTCCGGGTTATGAGCCCGACGAGCTACCGGACTGCTCTACCCCGCGACATTGGCTGAAAGCAAATTCGCTCTCAACGCAAAATCTATTATATCACAGGTCATGGTGGAATGTCAATACCTGAACGCAGAAAATTTTCCGTTTTCATTCGCAAAAGGCTGCGCGCATGTTTGCGGCGCTTGCAGGCAAGAATAACGCCGTTGGGAGGGCTGCATATGTTTACATTATTTCTGCGCGGCATGCTGCTCTACGGTGTGATGATACTGACCATGCGCCTGCTGGGCAAGCGTCAGCTGGGCGAATTCCAGCCGTTCGAGCTGGCGCTGACGATCCTGCTGGCAGACATCATTTCCGAGCCCATGGGCAGCGTATCCACGCCGTTGCTGCACGGACTGCTGCCGGTGGCGGCGGTCATCGTGGTGCACGGGATCATTAGCCTGCTGTGCCTGAAGTTCGATGGCTTTCGGGCGGTGGTTTCGGGTAAGCCTACGGTTGTGGTCGAGCGCGGCGTCATCGACCAGCGGGCGCTGAACCGCCTGTGCCTGAGCCTGGCGGATCTGCTGGAGGGGCTACGCTGCGCCGGCTATCAGGATCCCTTTGAGGTGGAGACCGCCGTGGTGGAAGCCAACGGCACAGTATCCGCATTTCAAAAGGCGCAGTTTCGCCCCGTACAGGCGGGCGAAATGAACCTGGAACCCGCCTACGAGGGGCAGGCGCTGGCGCTGATTATGGATGGGCGCGTGCAGCAGAACAACCTGCAAAAGGCGCAGCGGGACGAAAAATGGCTGACGAACCTGCTGAATGGGCGCGGGCTGAGCGCGCAGAGCGCGTATCTGGCCAGCCTGGATACGGACGGAAAGCTCACATTGCAGCTGCGCGACGGCACGATCATGCGCTTTCAGGCAATGCAGGAAGGCGAGGTGAGCTGGTGAAACGCACGATATGGGTCACAGCCATCGCGCTGATGCTTGCGCTGGGAATCTGCACATTCTCGGAGGTCTATGTCCAGCGCTTCGTGACGCGCGCGCGCCACCTGCGCACGGAGGCCGTAGAATATATGGATCGGCGGGATATGGCCTCGGCGACCGAAACCATGACGCAGCTGGCGGCGCTGCTGCGCGAGAGCAGCGCCTGGCTGGAAGTGCTGTGCGACCACGACGATCTGCACGAGATCAAGGGACAGGCCATCGAGGCCAAAACCAGCATCGAGCTGGGCGACATCGACGATTTCTATCAGGCCATATACGGCTTCGGCGAGGTGCTGGAGCACATCGCGGATGAGCAGGAGCTTCGGCTCAGCAATCTCTGTTGACGCGCGCGGCATTTTCGGGTATCATGAAGGCGGGGGTGACGCAGACATGTGCGATACGGACGCTGCCATGATGGCCGAGGCGCTGCGCGAGGCGCGGCTGGCGATGGACGAGGGTGAAATGCCGGTGGGCTGTGTGATCGTTCGGGATGGGCAGATCATCGCGCGCGGCCGCAACAACCGCGAGGCGAGCGGCGACCCCACCGGCCATGCCGAGATCGTGGCGCTGCGCGCGGCTGCGCGGGCGCTGGGCAGCTGGCGGCTGGATGGCTGCGAAATGTACGTTACGCTCGAGCCCTGCCCGATGTGCGCGGGCGCGATCGTTCAGGCGCGCCTGTCTGAGCTGTGCTTCGGCGCCGCCGACGCGCGCTACGGCTGCGCGGGCAGTGTATACCGCATTCCCGAGGACCCCGCGTTCAACCATTTCTGCCGCACGCGCGGCGGCGTGCTGGCCGAGGAATGCGCGGCGCTGCTCCAGACTTTCTTCGAACGGCGGCGCTGAACGAATATATACATATTCTATGTATGGATATTCGCAATATGCAGCGATTATCCACCTTTTTAACCGAATATACTCATAAATATGCGGATTACCCCTTGATTTTTGCGGAGCGGCGTGTATAATTATACCCATCAAAACGATTTCGCGCCGAGCGCGCCGAAGGGAAGTAAGCAAAATGAAGAAAAACACCAATTATAAGAAGATCGTTCTGGCCTATTCCGGCGGACTGGATACCAGCATCATCATTCCGTGGCTGAAGGAGAACTACGAGGGCTGCGAGGTCATCGCGGTTTCGGGCAACGTGGGTCAGGTTGGCGAGCTGGACGGCCTGGAGGAGAAGGCGCTCAAGACCGGCGCTTCCAAGCTGTATGTCGAGGATCTGAACAAGGAATTCGTCGAGGACGTCATCATTCCCTGCGTGCAGATGGGCGCAAAGTATGAAAACACCTACCTGCTGGGCACCTCCATGGCGCGCCCGATCATTGCCAAGCGGCTGGTGGAGATCGCCAAGGCGGAGGGCGCGGACGCCATCGCCCACGGCTGCACCGGCAAGGGCAACGATCAGGTTCGCTTTGAACTGGCCGTGAAGGCCTTCGCGCCGGATATGCCCATCATCGCGCCCTGGCGGATCTGGGACATCAAGGGCCGCGAGGAAGAGATCGACTATGCCGAGGCGCACAACATTCCGCTGAAGATCAGCCGCGAGACCAACTATTCCAAGGACAAAAACATGTGGCACCTGTCCCATGAGGGTCTGGAGCTGGAGGATCCCGCGAACGAGCCCAAGTATGCGGGCAATATGGAAATGGGCTGCTGCCCCGAAGAAGCGCCGGACGAGGCCGAGTATGTTTCCATCGACTTTGAAAAGGGCGTTCCGGTCGCGGTAAACGGCGAGAAGATGGACGCTGTTTCGCTGGTGTGGAAGCTGAACGAGCTGGGCGGCAAGCACGGCGTGGGCATCATCGACATCGTGGAGAACCGTCTGGTGGGCATGAAGTGCCGCGGCGTGTATGAGACCCCTGGCGGAACCATCCTGTATCATGCGCATGAGATGCTGGAGCAGCTGTGCCTGGACAAATACACCCAGCACTATAAGCAGCGCATGGCGCTTGAATTCGCGGATCTGGTGTACAACGGCCAGTGGTATTCGCCCCTGCGCGAGGCGATGAGCGCGTTCTGCGAAAAGACGCAGGAGACCGTCACCGGCACGGTGAAGCTCAAGCTCTACAAGGGCAACATCATCGGCGCGGGCATGACCAGCCCCTACAGCCTGTACGATCCGGAGATCGCCACCTTCGACGCCGAGGACGTGTACGACCAGACCTGGGCTGACGGCTTCATCACCCTGTTCGGCCTGCCCACGCAGGTGCACGCCAAGATGAAGGCGAAGAACCATCTGCTGTAATAGCAGTTTCTTTGGAAGCTGACGGCTTTGCCGATCTGGGAAAAGCTGGACGAGATCCTGATGGGCGGCCCTTGTGGTCGCCCATCTGTCCGTATATTAGATCCGTAGGAGGAAGACCTCATGAAACTTTGGGCAGGCAGGCTTCAGGGACAGGTAGACGACCGGCTGAACGAGCTTAACGCCTCTATTGGCTACGATTCGCGCATGTACCGGCAGGACATTCGCGGTTCCATGGCGCATGCGAGGATGCTGGGCGCGAGCGGCGTGATTCCGCAGGCGGACGCGGCAGCCATCATTGCGGGGCTTCAGGGCATGCTATCCGATCTGGAAACGGGCGCACTGGAGATCGACATGAGCAGCGAGGATATTCATACCTTCGTGGAGGCCGAGCTGACGAAGCGCATCGGCGATGCGGGCAAGAAGCTGCATACCGCGCGCAGCCGCAACGATCAGGTGGCGCTGGACGTCAGGCTGTATCTGGCCGACGAGATCGAGCAGATCATCGCGCTGGCGAAGGACTTCATACGAGCCATTTGTGAAACGGCGAAGCAGCATCTGGAGACCGTGATGCCGGGCTACACGCATCTGCAGCGCGCGCAGCCGGTCACGCTGGCGCACTACCTGATGGCCTACGCGCAGATGCTGCTGCGCGACATCGACCGCCTGCAGGATTGTCGGGAGCGCACGCTGGTTTCGCCGCTGGGCTGCGGCGCGCTGGCGGGCACCACGCACGCCATCGACCGCGAAATGGTGGCTGAGGAGCTGGGCATGAATGGCATCTGCATGAATTCGCTGGACGGCGTATCCGACCGCGACTTTGTGCTGGAGCTGCTGTCCGACCTGTCTATTATGATGATGCACCTGTCGCGCTTCAGCGAGGAAATCTGCATCTGGTGCAGCTGGGAATTCGGCTTCGTCACACTGTCGGATGCCTTTTCCACCGGCTCGTCCATCATGCCGCAGAAGAAGAATCCGGACATCACCGAGCTGGTGCGCGGCAAGACAGGGCGCGTTTACGGCGATCTGATGGGACTGCTGACGGCCATGAAGGCGCTGCCGCTGGCCTACAACAAGGACATGCAGGAGGACAAGGAGGCCGTTTTCGACGCGCTGGATACCGCCGCGCTGTCGCTCGAGGTGCTCGCGCCGATGCTGCGCACGGCGACCTTCCATCCTGAAAAAATGAAGCAGGCGGCGTTGGGCGGCTTCATCAATGCCACCGACGCGGCCGATTATCTGGCCAAGAAGGGCGTGCCCTTCCGCGACGCCTATTGCGTGACGGGTCAGCTGGTGAACCGCTGCATCGCGCTGGGTACGACGCTGGATAAGCTGCCCCTGGAGGAATACCGCGCGCTCTGTCCCGCCTTCGATGCGGACGTGTACGCCGCCATCGATCTGCTCGCCTGCGTGCGCGGCAGAAACCTGCCCGGCGGCCCCGCGCCCGAGCGCGTGCAGGAACAGATCGCGCTGGCGCTGGAAAAAATCAAATAAAAACGGAGATACAGCAGGCCCCCTGACGCCGGAATCATGTCCGGTGCAGGGGGCCTGCTATCGTTATTTCAGGGCGCCAGTCGGGCCTTGGAGGCAGTCTGGCGGTGCGGGAAAATCGGCACTGTGGTAGGGGATGCTTTCGACAAAGCTGTTTTCGGCGCATAGCTGCCGGTATTGCGCGTGGTTCAGGTGTACGGGATAGCGCGCCTGGACGAGTCCGCCCTGCGCCAGTAGCGCGGCGGCGGGCGTGTCCGCTTCCACGGTGCCGGTGAGCACGCCATACGCGCCGTGTGCGAGCAGCGTGTGCGCCAGCCGGAGCGAGGCGGGGCGGCGCAGCTGCGGATCGCTGATGAACACCGCGGCCGCGCGGCCCTCGCGCTCCGGCGGCAGGCCCGCTTCCAGCGGCTCTACGGGCGCATTCTGCCGCCGATACCAGAAGGGTAAGCGCCGCGCCTCCTCGATGTGCGCGACAAAATACGCATCGCCCAGATAATGACCGAACAGGCCGCGATCGCGCAGCAGGTACAGCAGCTCCTCGCCGCGCCCATAGCAGGGCACGGGGAAAAACAGGCAGCCGGTGTAGCGCAGCAGGCGCAGTATCTCGTGGGCCAGCATGTCGCAGGCCGTCGCGTAATCCGTATCGTCGCGCCCATAGGCGCAGTCGATCACCGCCCGCTCCGCCTGCACGCCGCGAATGGGATCGCAGGCGAACACCTGCGTGTTTTCGGTATAATCACCGGAAAAGAGGATACTGCCGTCCTCCTCGAAGCGGTACCAGACGCTGCCGGGGCAGTGCCCGCTGCGCCCCCACTGCACATGCGCGCGGTTGAACATGCCCGCGCCGTCTGGACAGAGCGATTCCAGCGGCAGCGTGCGCAGGCCGGGCAGCCGCAGCTGCGCAAGCGTCGGCTCAGAGCCCACCACCAGCCCGCGAAAGCCCAGCGCGGCAATATGGTTCAGCGCGCCGCTGTGGTCGGCATGCGAGTGCGTCAGGAATACCGCCTTCAGCTCCGGCACGCATTCGGGCGGCAGGTGCGGCCAGGGATCCTGCGCTGCGGCCATCATGCCGCAGTCCACCAGAAAGCTCTGGCTGGCGGTCTCCACATGAAAACAGTTGCGGCCATGCTCGCCGCAGCCGCCGGCAATATGCAGCTTCAAATGCTTCCCTTCCTTCTGTTGATGGCCAGATTCAGCAGAATCAGCGCCGTAGTGGTCAGCAGCACGCAGAGCACGGCCATCGCCATGCCGACGGAAACGCTGCCCTGTTCAAATTCGCGCACGATGTAGGTGGACACCACCAGCACGTTCGGCGGCGCGATCAGGCTGGCTGTCACCAGCTCGCGGAAGGCGATGATGAAGGTCATCATCCAGCCGGAGAGCACGCCGCGCGAGAGCAGCGGCAGCGTGACGCGCCGGAACACATACGCGGGCGAGCCGCCGAACACCTGCGCCGCCGCCGTGAGGCTGTCGCTGATCTGCGTGTAGGCCGAGGAGACGTATTGGATGGTGTAGGGCAGGAACAGCGCCACATAGGCCGCGACCATGATGCCCATCGTGTTGTACAGCGGTATGAAGCGGTAAAGGCGGTTCCAGAACAGCATTACGCCGATGACCAGCACGATGCCGGGCAGCATTTCCGGCAGCATGCCCGCGGCCTCCACCGCTCTGGCAGCGCGCGAACGCTTTCCGTGTACGGCCGCTCCAGCAGCATGCCCAGCACAGCGCACAGGCTCGCCGAGCTCACGGCCAGCGTCAGGCTGTTTTTCAGCGCCTGAACGCCCCGCGTGTTTTCGGTAAACAGCTCCACATAATGCGCCAGCGTGAAATTGCCCGCCGCCAGGCCGTAGCCGCGCAGCTTGATCAGCAATGTGGAAATGATGGAAAAATACGGCACGCCCACGGCAATCAGCAGCACCAGCGCCACATAGACCCACGCCAGGGCAGCCGCCGGACGCGACAGGCGCACGCATGCACCGCGCTGTCCCTTGCCGCCGACCAGGTGATAGGTTCTGCGCCGCGTGGTCTCATTTTGCAGCAGCCACAGCAGCATACATATGCCTACCAGCACCGACGCGAGCGTGGCGGATTTTCCGAAATCGATGGGCGATATGGTGGCGTAGCGGTGGATCTGCGTGGTAAACACGTCGAAGCCGATGCGCCTGCCCAGCGTGGCGGGCGTTCCGTATTCCGAAATGGTTTTCACGAACACCAGCAGCGCGCCGATGGCATAGTTGCCGCTCAGCAGCGGCAAAAATACCCGCCGCAGCCGCCGCCCAAAGCCCGCGCCGAACACCGCCGCAGCCTCCTCCAGGCTTGCTGGAAGGTTCAGCATGGCGTTTTTCAGCATCGTGAGCATAAACGGAAACACATGCAGGCTCATCACCAGCGTCAGCCCCGCCAGCGAGAAAAAATATTTTTCGCAGCCCGCCGCAGAAGGTATCAGCTGCTGGAGCAGCCCGCGCTTCTGCATAAACAGTATCCAGCCCATGGACGCAATGTAGGGCGGCGTCATGAACGGGATCATGAACAGAATATCAAAGATTTTGTGCCGTGCGAGGCGCGTGCGTGAAAATAGATACGCCAGCGGCGCGGCGATCAGGGTAGAGAGCACCACCACCAGCGCGCCCAGCAGCAGCGAATTGCCGATCATGCGCAGGTTGCCGTCCTCGCACAGCGCTGCCCACGCGGCGGCAAGGTCAGGGCGGCCATCCCTGATGACCGCCCTGGCAAACACTGAGATCAGCGGGCAGACGATCAATACCAGCAGTATGACCGCCAGAACCGCGAGGGATACGCGCCGCTTTGAACCGTTTGTCCGCTTCATTTACAGCCCTTCTTTATTTGCAGAGTTCGTTCAGATGCGCTGCGGCGTCGGACGCGATGGTCATCATGGCGTCCCAGTCGCACTCGATCTGCGGAATATCCTCAAGGTTCGTGCGGTTGTCGCACTTCACATCGCTGCGGCCGGGCAGCAGATATGCCTGCGCCACCAGCTGCTGCGCCTCATCCGAGAACAGGTAATCCACAAACGCCTTCGCGTTTTCCATGTTGGGCGCGGTCTTGAGGATCATCGCCGGACGCGGGTTCACCACCGTGCCGCCATCGGGATAGTAGATCTCCAGCGGCTCGCCCTTGGCCATGGAGGAATAGGCGTTGTAATCCACGCCCGCTACCAGCGCGCCCACCTCGCCGGTGGTCATGGCCTCCAACGCCGCCTTGTTCGCGCCGGGCACGATCATGCCGTTCGCAGCCATGCCTTCGAAGGCGTCCCAGCCATAGGCGTTCACGAAGCCCGCCACGAAATCCTTGCACGCGCCGGACTTCTCCGGATCCGGAATGGCCAGCAGATCGCGATACTTTTCATCGGCCAGATCCGCCCAGTCGCCGCTCATTTCGCCGATGACCGAGGTATTGTAGATCACGCCGACGGCGGAAGCGCTGTAACCAAAGAGCGTGTTGTCCGCGTCGATCCAGCCGGACACGATCTTATCTGCGTTCGCAGGCGCATAGCTTTCCAGCTTGCCAGACGCCTTCATCGACAGTCCGTCCGACCAGGACGCCAGAATCACCACATCTGCGATGGGATTGGCTTCCTCGGCCTCGAGGCGCGCCAGGATCTCGCCCGTGGTTCCCTGGAAGCTGTCCACCGCGATGCCCGTAGCGGCGGTAAAGCCCTCGGCGAGCTTGTCGGCCAGTCCCGCCGGAGACGGCATGTACACCGTGACCTTATCGCCGAAATATATCTCGCCGCTGTCCGGCGTTTCCAGTCCGGCCAGCATGCGCAGCAGCGTGGTCTTGCCGCAGCTGGACGGCCCCAGCAATGTGGTAAACGCGCCGTCTGCCAGCGTGAGCGACATTGGGTGAAGCACCGCCTTGCGTCCGAAGACCTTGGATATGTTATCAAGTCGTATTTCCGTAAGTATCACCACCGCACAGGCCGTATCGCCATTTCTTATCAGAAATTATAGCGTGCGCCTGTCAGATGTGGATCCGGCATATTTCAAATGTATGTCAAATCCAGGTGAACAAATCAGCGCGCCGTTTCTTAACTCGGCTTTGACTGGAATTTGAAGTGCGGCGGATATGCCCTTGACGGCGGCATGCTATCGTGAAGGCGTCGGGGGGGAAGCATGGGGAACGCCCCTGATGTATAACGATATGTAAGAAAGTGAGAGGGAGAAAAAGATGAAACGTATTCAAAGGATCGTCGCTATGGCACTGATCTGCCTGCTATGCCTGACTGCGCTGCCGGTGCTTGCGGAGGAAACTGCAGCCGCGCCGAAGTATGTGTTTTTGTTCATCGGCGACGGCATGAGCTATCCTCAGTTCCAGGCCGCGGCGGACTATCTGGGCGCGCTGGCCGACGGCGACGCAGAGGCCGCACTGCCGAGCACGAAGTACGATACGCGCGGCGGCGCGGTGCTGGACGGCCCCGTTGCGCTGAATTTCATGAGCTTTCCGGTGGCAGGTTCCGCAGTGACCTTTGATTCCTGCAGCTTCGCGCCGGATTCCGCCTCCACCGCCACGTCCATCGCCACCGGCCACAAGACCTACTCCGGCATGATCAACGTGGACGAGACCGGCAGCGTTTCCTTCGAGACCATCGCCGAGAAGCTGCATTCCCAGAAGGGCTGGAAGATCGGCGTGATCTCCTCCGTCAACATCAACCATGCCACGCCCGCCGCGTTCTACGCCCATCAGGCCAGCCGCAGCAATTACTATGAGATCGGCCTGGAAATGGTCGAATCCGGCTTCGAGTACTTCGCCGGCGGCGCGCTGAAGAAGGTGAACGGCGCAAACGGTGATCAGGCGAGCCTGTACGACCTGGCCGGGAAGGCGGGCTACAAGGTGACCTTCACTCAGGCCGACGCGGAAGCGATCAAGCCCGAGGATGAAAAGGTGGTTCTTATCGACGAGCACCTGGCCGACAGCGACGCCATGGACTACGACATGGATCGCGCCGAGGGCGAATGGGCGCTGAAGGACTACGTTGCCAAGGGCATCGAGCAGCTTGACAATGAAACCGGCTTCTTCATGATGTGCGAGGGCGGGAAGATCGACTGGGCGTGCCACGCCAACGACGCGGGCGCGACCGTGACCGATACGCTGGCGCTGGCCGATGCGGTGCAGGTTGCCATCGATTTCGCCAAGGAGCACCCCGCCGAGACGCTGATCATCGTCACCGGCGACCATGAGACCGGCGGTCTGACCATCGGCTTTGCGGGCACCGACTACGATACCTATCTGGATACCCTGAGCAACCAGAAGATCTCCTACGCCCAGTTCGACGAGCAGTATGTCGCAGGCTACAAGGAGAATCAGACGCCCTTCGAGGACGCGATGAAGGATGTTGAGGCGCTCTTCGGCCTGAAGCTCAGCGGCGACGAGGGCGACCGGCTGGTGCTGACCGAGTATGAAGCCCAGCGCCTGAAGGATGCCTACGAAACGGTACTGGTTGACGTTTCCGCCGACAGCTACACCCAGGAGCAGTCGCTGCTCTACGGCGGCTACAATCCCTTCAGCGTCACCGTTACCCACATTCTGAACAACAAGTCTGGCGTGGACTTCACCAGCTACTCCCATACCGGCCTGCCCGTGGCGGTGTTCGCACAGGGCGCGGGTCAGGACGCCTTCACCGGTTACTACGATAACACCGAAATCTACAACAAGCTGGCGGCACTGGTGGACGTAAGGTAAACCGGCCGCGGTGAGAACCTGAGGATGACAGTGGACGGGGGAGCTTGCTTCCCCGCTTACCTGTTGTCAAAAGCCTTTTTTGACAAGCTGTGAGGGCGGGCGCCCACCTGCTCTTTGCATACGGGGAGGGAAAGAAATGCTCAACAGGCTTCGCAAACGAAGAACGTTCGTTCCTGTGGCGCTGTCGCTGGCGTTCATGATCGCGCTGCTGCTTCTGCCTACCGGCTTCGAGGGTGCGCTGAGCTATCGCAATGCGGATCGCGTGCGGGCGCGGGTACTGACTACCGATGAGAGCGACATTGTGGATACGGGACTGGTGCGCACCGGTGAGCAGCGCTGCCGGGTGGAGATCCTCGGCGGGCAGTTCAGGGGCACGGAGGCCGATGCGGTTAACCGCTTGAACGGTTCGCTGGCACAGGACAAGATATTCGAGCCGGGCGATACGGCCTACGTCGTGGTCAGCCACAGCGGCGGTGCGATCACCTCCGTCACCATGGCGGATCATTTTCGCCTGGGCGGCGAGGCGCTGCTGGCCGGACTGTTTCTGCTGCTCTTGCTGCTGTTCGCGCGGGGCACGGGACTGCGCGCCATACTGTCCTTTATCGATACGATCCTTCTGATGTGGAAGGTGCTGGTGCCCTGCCTCCTGAAGGGCCATAATCCCATCTGGGTGGCCATGGGGCTGGTGATGCTGCTGACGGTGCTGATCCTGAGCCTGATCTACGGTCTGGACAGGCGCTGCGCGGCGGCAGTTTCCGGCGCGGCGCTGGGCATACTGGTCACGGCGGCGCTGGGCTACTGCTTTACCGATCTGTTCCGCATTCACGGCGCGGTGATGGAATCCAGCGAGAGCCTGCTCTACGCCGGCTACGCCCATCTCGATCTGACGAAGATATTTGTCGCCTCCATCTTTCTCGGCTCATCCGGCGCGGTAATGGATCTGTCGGTGGATATTTGCTCCGCCGTGTACGAGGTGGTGCAGAAGCGTCCGGACATCTCCGCGCGGGAAGCGATCGGCTCGGGCTTCGCCGTGGGGCGCGCGGCCTGTGGCTCTACCACGACCACGCTGCTGCTGGCCTATTCGGGCAGCTATGTGGCGCTGCTGATGGTGTTCATGGCGCAGGGCACGCCCGTGGGCATGATGCTCAACTACAAGTACGTCGCCGCCGAGATCGTTCACACCGTGGTCGGTTCCTTCGGGCTGGTGACCGTCGCGCCGCTGACAGCCATTACCAGCGGCCTGCTGCTGACGCGCCGCAGAGGTACAGACAAAGCAGAGGAGCGAACGCCGTAATAAGCGTTCGCTCCTCATGTATAAATATAATATGTACTTATCCGTACATCTTCCCCAGAATAAAGCGGATCAGCGGGCCGGGCAGCAGCTTCGAGAGCAGCACGCAGCCCTTATAGACGATGCCGATGGTATTGTACGGCGCGACGCGCTTTTTCAGCGCCAAACGCGCGATGAAGCGCCCCGCCGTGGCAGGGCTCATGCCGGTTTGCTCGTCATGCTCCATGCGGGCGACCGATTTTTCGATGCGCCCGCCGTATTCGGCGTCTCCGGCGATGCTTTTCCGGCGTGCGGCGGTAAAGCCGGTCTTAATGTCGCCGGGCATCACGCAGCACACGCTCACGCCGTAGGGCTTGACCTCGTTTGCTACGGCCATCGTCATGGCGCTGACAGCGGCCTTCGAAATGGAATACCATGCCTGAAACGGTATGGGCAGCGGTCCGGCCACGGAGCTGAGGTTCACGATTCGCCCGCGCCCTGCGCGGCGCATGTACGGCAGCACGGCGCGGATCATATTGTCCATGCCAAAGAGGTTGACCTCCATCAGCCGGTGCGAATCGGCAGATTCGGTAAATTCAAACGCGCCGGAAATGCCGTAGCCCGCGTTGTTGATGAGAATATCGATGCGCCCCGCTTCCTGCACGACCACATCCATGGCTTCGCGCACGGCCTGCTCGTCCGTCACGTCTACGCGCATATGGCGCATGAAGTCGAAAGCTGCATCGCGGCGGCTGAATTCATACACGCGGCAGCCTGCCGCAGCCAGCGCGCGCGCCGTTTCCAGCCCGATGCCGCTGGAGCCGCCGGTGATAATAGCGATTCTTTCCATAATTATGCCATCCTTACTTTACGCGCGCGAGCACATCGGCCATCACGTCGGCGGCCTCGTCTACCAGCGCCTCGGTCAGCGACGCCATGCAGCTCACCCGCAGCAGGCAGCCCTCCTTCGGCGCGGCCGGCGGCAGCACGGGGTTGACGTACACGCCCTCGTCAAAGAGCGTCTTGGCGACGGTCAGCGTGCGCACGGGGTCGTAGGTGTATACGGGCACGATGGGCGTGGTGGCCTCGATGATCGGCACACCGCGCCGCTCCATCGCCGCACGGCAGTAATTGCTGATGTGATGCAGGCGATCTACGATTTCCGGATGCGCCTCTATGTAGCGCAGCGACGCGAGCGCCACGGCGCAGCTGGCGGGCGGAATCGCCGCCGCAAACATGAACGGGCGGGAATTGTGGCGCGCATAGTCGATCACGTCGGCGCGCGCGGCCATGTAGCCGCCCAGGCTGGCCAGCGATTTGCTGAAGGTGCCCATGTAGATATCCACCTTGTCCTCAAGGCCGTAATAGCTGGCGGTGCCGCGCCCGCCCTCGCCGAGCACGCCGAAGCCGTGTGCATCGTCCACCATCACGCGCGCGCCATATTTCTCAGCCAGGCGGCAGATTTCCGGCAGGTTCGCGATGTCGCCCTGCATGGAAAACACGCCGTCGGTAATGATCAGCCTGCCCGCGCTGTCAGGGATCTTCTTCAGCTGCATTTCCAGCTCCTCCATGTTCTGGTGGCCGTAGGTCAGCATGCGGCCGTAGCTCAGGCGGCAGCCATCGTAAATGGAGGCGTGGTTTTCGCGGTCGCAGATCACATAGTCGCCGTGCCCCACGATGGCGGAAATGATGCCCAGATTCGACTGGAAGCCGGTCGGGAAGGTCATGACCGCTTCCTTGCGCAGAAACGCCGCCAGCTCGCGCTCGAGCTCCAGGTGCATGGTGAGCGTACCGTTCATGAAGCGCGAACCGGAAACACCGGTGCCGAAGGTCTTCAGCGCGTCCACGCCCGCCTGAATGATCTCCGGGTTTTCTGTCAGCCCCAGATAATTGTTCGAGCCGAGCATGATGCGGCGCTTGCCTTCCATAATGACCTCGGGAGCCTGCCGCGATTCCAGGGCATGGAAATAGGGGTAGATGCCCATCGCGCGGTAGTCATTGGCGAGGGTATATTTTTCGCATTTTTCAAAGATGTCCTGATGCTGCATGTGCTGCAAAGCTCCTCTCAAATATGAAATTTGCCGGTAAAAATTGGCTTAAACTGATCTTATTATACGCATCTTATACGCTTGTGTCAATCGTGGGCGCCGAAAAAGACGTCCGCATTGGCTGAATATGCCCTTTTTGCAGAAAAATTCACAATTTACCCCTTGCAAACGCCGGAAATATCCTTATAATAATGTATTGGCGCATCCTTGCCACGGCGAAGCGGCCGTGGCCCAAGTCCATAAGGAGGTGAAAACACATGAATCAATACGAAGTCATGTACGTCATTGACGCAGCGCTGGAGGACAGCGCTCGCATCGAGCTGATCAACCGTTTTTCCGAGCTGGTCAAGAAGAATGGCGGCGAAATCGACCGTGTAGACGAGTGGGGCAAGCGCCGTCTGGCGTATGCCATCAATTACAAGACGGAAGGCTACTATGTGCTGATGTACATCAAGGCCCCCGCCGATCTGCCGAAGGAGCTGGAACGTAATTTCCAGATCAGCGACAAGATTCTCCGCTCGCTCATTATCCGCTACGAAGGCGAAGTTCCGGCCAAGCGCGAACCGCTGAAGCCCTATGTCGCCCGTGAAGCGGCTCCGGCCGAAGCCGAAGCTGAAGCTCCGGCAGCCCCCGCTGCGGCTCCCGAAGCGCCCGTGGCCGAAGAAGCCCCGGCAGCCGACGACGAAACGCCTGAGTCCGAGGCCGAATAAGCCAGAAGGCAGGTGTAAACCATGAACAAAGCTATTTTGATCGGAAACCTGGCCAATGATCCAGAAACCCGCACCACCCAGTCCGGCATCGCGCAGTGCACGTTCCGGCTGGCCGTGCAGCGTCGCTTTGCCAATCAGCAGGGCGTGCGCGAGGCGGATTTTCTGACGATCGTATGTTGGCGGCAGACGGCGGAGCTGTGCGCACGCTATCTGTCCAAGGGTCGCAAGGTTGCGGTGGAGGGCAGCATTCAGGTTCGTTCCTATGATGCGCAGGACGGATCCAAGCGCTATGTCACCGAAATTATTGCCGATAACGTCGAATTCCTGGGCTCTCGCGATGAAGGGCAGCGCTCCGGCGATTATGCCGCGCCCGCTGCACCGGCACCCGCGCCCCATGCACCGGCGGGCGGCAGCGGCTTTACAGAGGTCGACGACGACGAGCTTCCGTTCTGACAGGGAAAAGCCGCCTGAGGCCATTCCCGCTTCTTGCAATCTCATAAGGAGGAACGAAACATGTCTGAAGATAGAGGCGATCGCGTACGCCGTCCGCGTGGCCGCAAGCCGCGTCGGAAGGTTTGCCAATTCTGCGTTGAAAAGGTTCAGCACATTGATTACAAGGACGTCACCAGGCTTCGCCGTTTCACCAGCGAGCGCGGCAAGATTCTGCCCCGCCGCATGACCGGCACCTGTGCAAAGCATCAGCGTCAGCTGTCCACCGCCATCAAGCGCGCTCGGATCATCGCTCTGATGCCCTACGTTTCTGAATAATCATCAGCAACAATGACAAGAGAAGCCCTCGCAAGGCGAAAGCCTGCGAGGGCTTTTTGTCCCCAATCCCCCCGCTTCGAACGGGCTCCATTCTGTCAAAGAGTCCAAGAGAGCGCGAGAGGGCCGAAGCCCTCTCGAACTCTCAATCGTGCCCAGCGGCGTGTACGGTGGGCA
>CAKUOX010000016.1 GCA_934670175.1 uncultured Clostridia bacterium
ATTCCTCGTCGCCCTGATACTCCGGCCGGAGCACCTTGATGGCGACGATCCTGTTTTCCTGCTGATCCAGGGCGCGGTACACCACGGCCATGCCGCCCATACCCACCTTCGCTTCAACGCGGTACCGGCCCGAAATGAGCCGCCCGATCATTGAAACTCCTCCTCAAAGAGCGCATACATGGCCGTAATATTGTCCTGGCCGCCGGCGTTCAGCGCCGCGTCCACCAGCGCCTTGAGCTTGTCCTGCCACGGCGCTGCGCGCAGCGTGATCTCCAGTATGTCGTAATCCTCCACATGGTTGGACAGGCCGTCCGTGCACAGGAAGAACACATCGCCCTTCTGCAGGCGTATCTGAATCATATCCGGCTCGACCTCGGCGGCCGTACCCAGCGCGCGGGTGATATAATTGCGCTTGGGATGATGGCGTGCCTCACGCGGGGTAATCAGCCCCTTGAGCACCATTTCCTCCACCAGCGTGTGATCCATGGTCAGGCGCATGATATTGCCGCCGCGAATCAGATAGGCGCGGCTGTCGCCCACATGGGCGATATGCACCCCGCGCTCGGAAAGCGCGAGGCCGGTAAAGGTCGTGCCCATGCCGCTGAGCTTTTCCATGCTGCGCGATTTTTCATACACCGCGCCGTTGGCGCGCTCCACTGCCCGATGCAGCGCGCTGCTGCCCAGCTTGTCACAGGCTCGAAGCTCCTGGGAAAATACATCGATGGCCATGGCGCTGGCCACCTCGCCCGCATTATGCCCGCCCATGCCGTCGGCCACGGCGCAAAAGCGCTCGCCCTCGCGCGGCAGATAAAACGAATCCTCGTTGATCGGGCGCAGCTTGCCGATATCGCTAAGTCCGTAGGCACGCATGGCATTTCCTCCTTTTTCGGGCAGCATCTTTTGCATTTGGGATCAATCCTGGCCGGTCTGCTTCTGCAAATATCTGCGCCGCAGCTGGCCGCAGGCGCCCTCGATGTCCGCGCCCATTTCGCGGCGGACGGTCGCCGAAATATTTTTCAGCTCCAGCCGCTTTAAAAACGCGGCGACCTCCTGCTTCGACGGCGCCATCAGCTTGCGCTCGGGCACATCGTTGAGCGGGATCAGGTTCACATGGCAGCGCAGGCCGCGCAGCCGCCGCGCCAGCTCCTCCGCATGGCGCATTTCGCAGTTCATATTTTTGATCAGCGCGTATTCGAACACCACGCGCCGTCCGGTCTTTTCGCTGTAATTCCTGCAGGCGGCGATCACGCTTTCGTAGGAATGCGCGGCGGCCACCGGCATGATTTTGCGCCGAATCTCATCGTTGGGCGCGTGCAGCGACAGCGACAGCGTGACCGGCAGCCCCTCGTTCGCAAAGCGGTTCATCTGCTGTACCAGTCCGCAGGTGGACAGCGAAATATTGCGAATGGAGATGTTCAGACCCTCGTCACTGTTGACCAGCCGCAGGAATTTGACCACGTTGTCGTAATTGTCAAAGGGCTCGCCGCTGCCCATCAGCACGATATTATGTACCCGCCTCTCGGGATCCTTTGCGCGGATATGGCGGTTGACCGCCACGACCTGCCCGAGGATTTCGCCGGCGGACAGGTTGCGCACGCGCCCCTCCAGCGTGGACGCGCAGAACGCACAGCCCATGCGGCAGCCCACCTGCGTGGACACGCACAGCGTATCGCCGTAGTGATAGCGCATGATTACGCCCTCGATCAGGTTGCCGTCGCCGAGCTGATAGAGGAATTTTTCCGTGCCGTCCAGCTTGGATACAAAGCTCTCGCGAATCCGCACCGGATTGGCCACCGCCATGCCGCTCAGCCTTTCGCGGAGCGCGGCTGAAAGGTTGGTCATTTCGGAAATATCAGCGCCGCGGTTGAGCCACTGCCGTATCTGACCCGCGCGAAACCTGCTTTCGCCCAATTCGCCAGTCACGAAATCCGCAAGCTCCTGACCGTTCATACTCAAAAGCTCAATCTTATCCGCCATTATCTGTCCGCCTTTCGCCGAAGCCGCGCAATGAAGAAGCCGTCCAGCCCGTCGCGGCTGGGCAGGAGCTGCAGCATGCCGCCCTGATATGCGCCTCGCAGCGTCTCCGGCAGCCATTGACAGTTATCATCCATTTCGAATTCCGGATGCCTTTTCAGGAACGCCGCCACCTGATCGCAGTTTTCGCCGGGCAGCACCGTACAGGTGGAATACACCAGCAGCCCGCCCTCGCGCACCAGGCGCGCACAGGCGTCCAGTATACCGGCCTGCACCTTTTCCAGCGCCTGTGCGTCCGCCAGACGGAAGCGGTATTTGATGTCGGGCTTATCGCCCATCACGCCCACGCCCGAGCACGGCGCATCCACCAGCACGGCGTCCAGCGCACCCTCCAGCGCGTCGCTGCGCTTTGAAGCGTCGCGCAGCTGCGGGCGGATATTGTCCAGCTCCAGCCGCCGCGCTGCCGCGCGGATCAGCTCCACGCGATGCTCGTGCAGATCCCACGCGAACACGCGCCCCGCGCCGCGCATCATTTCCGCCATCAGGCAGCTCTTGCCGCCGGGCGCAGCGCAGGCGTCGAGCACCTGCATGCCCGCGCGGGGCGATACGGCCATTGCCGCCAGCATCGAGCTCTCGCCCTGAATGGAGAATTTCCCCTTGCGGTAGCCCTCGTGCGAGGCCAGCCTGCCCGCGCCGGAGATGCGATACGCGCCCGGCACGACGCCGCGCGTCCATTTCAGCCCCTGCGCGTTCAGCCACACCTCAAATTCAGCGTCGCTGAACCTCATGCGGTTCGGGCGTATGCTTTCGCTCGCGTGATCCGGCTGCCACGCGGCGATCGCGCCGGCGGTCTCCGCGCCATAGGCGTCGATCAGGGCCTGCGCCAGCTCCGGCTGCAGCGAATACTGCCATGAAAGCCGCTGCACCGCATCGCCCTCGGGCGGCTGAAGCTCGCCCGCGTCGCGCGCGCGGATCAAATTGCGCAGCACGCCGTTCACCAGCGCCGTCAAGCTCTCATGCCCCGCCCTGCGCGCCTGCTTCACAGCCTCGTCCACGGCGGCGTGATCCGGAATCTTGTCCATGAACAGCAGCTGCGCTGCCGCCACGTCCATGATCTCCATGATCTCCGGCTCCGGACGCGACTTCACCCGCGCCAGGATCAGATTTTCGATGCGCAGCCAGTTTTCCACCGTGAAATAAAAAATGCTGGCCGTCAGGCGGCGATCCGCTTCCGTGAGCTGCACGTCGCGCAGCCTGCGGTCGAGCGCCTGCGCGGCGTACGCGCCACTGCGCGCCACATCGCGAAAGGCAAGCAGCGCCACATCGCGCGCGGAGGGACCCTGCGGGCGCGCCGGCCGGCGGTCGCTCTTCGGACGGCGCTTATCCGCGCCGCGGTATCTGTCCTCGCTGCGGCGGTCTTCCGCAGGGTGGCGCCCGTCTGAGGATCGGTGAAAATCGCTGCGCGGCGCGCGGCGATCGGTATTTCCGCTGCGAACGTCCGCCATTTTTTCGGACGAACGGGATCTCTTCTGCTTATCATCCATGTGGCATGCGCCTTTCTGAAATGGTATTTCTCTTTATTCGAACCGCGTGCCCGACGCAATACTCCTGCCGCGCAGGTAATCGCGGGCGTTCATTTTCTTCGCCCCGGGCATCTGCATTTCAAACACCTCGAGCCAGCCCTCGCCGCAGGCAATCATCAGCCCGCGCTTCGGGTCGGCTGCAACAACGCTGCCGCAGGGCGCTTCGCCCTCGGCCGCCACGGCGCGCGCCAGATACACCTTCATCCGGCCGTCAGGGCCCTCCGTCCAGGCGCACGGCCATGGGTTGAACGCGCGCACGCGCCGCGCGATCTCCGCAGCGGGCATCGTCCAGTCGATTCTTGCCGCCTCGCGGCTGAGCATCGGCTCATAGCTGGCCTGCGCTTCATTTTGCGCTTCGGGTTTCAGATCGCCAAAGGGATACCTTTCAAGCGTTTTGATCAGCAGCGCCGCACCCATTTCCGAGAGCCGCTGCGTAAGCTCACCCGCCGTTTCCATTTCGCCGATCTCCGTTTCAGCCTTGAGCAGCATGTCGCCGGTGTCCAGCCCCACGTCGGTCAGCATCGTGGTCACGCCCGCCGTCCTGTCGCCCATCAGGATGCACCAGTTGATCGGCGCGGAGCCGCGGTGCGCAGGCAGCAGCGAGGCGTGCACGTTGACCGTGCCGTAGCGCGGAATATCCAGTAATTCCTGCGTCAGGATCTGCCCGAACGCCGCCGTGACCACGACGTCCGGCGCGAGCGCCCTCAGGCATGCCACGCCCTCAGGTCTGCGCAGGCGCTCGAATTGAAACACCTCCAGCCCGAGCGACTGTGCCAGCAGCTTCACGGGGCAGGCAGTCAGCTTATGGCCGCGCCCGGCGGGGCGATCGGGCTGCGTGATCACGCCCGCGATTTCATGTCCGGCTTCGACCAGCGCGCGCAGCGACGGCACGGCGAATTCCGGCGTACCCATAAATACGATGCGCATCAGGCTTCATCCTCTTCGTTCTGATATTTGTCGGTCACGTCCTCGATCATCTTGTCCACATAGAGCACGCCGTCCAGATGATCCAGCTCGTGGCAGATGGCGTTTGCCAGGAAGCCCTCGCCCTCCAGTTCGATATGCTTGCCCCTACGATCCTGCGCGTGCACCAGCACCTTTTCGGGACGCAGCACCCTGCCGCGCCGTCCGGGCACGGAGAGACAGCCCTCAATGCACATCTGTTCGCCCTCGCTGGAGAGGATCTCGGGATTGACCAGCTCGATCAGTCCCTCGCCCACATCGATCACCACGGCGCGCTTGAGTATCCCCACCTGGGGCGCGGCAAGACCTGCGCCGTCGGCCTCATAGAGCGTATCGGCCATGTCGTCCAGCAGCGTCGCCAGACGCTTGTCAAACTTATCCACCCTGCGGGCGTGCTTTCTCAGAACATCGTCCTCGCCGAGCTTCACGATCTTGCGAATTGCCATATGTTTTATAGCCTCCTCTTTTGCGGTCAATATCAGTACAGATTGGCTGGATTCATTTCCAGCTCCGCGCGCACGCCCTCCGGCGCGGCGTCCGCCAAAGCCTGCAGCTCGCGGCAGGCGGCGTCCATATCGCCCTTGAAATAGAGCTTCATGAACAACTGCCAGCGGTATTCGCCGCGCAGCAGCCCAATCGGCGCTTCCACCGCGCGCAGCTGCACCAGCTCGGAGCGCATGCCCTGCGCGTCGATCCAGGCGTTCATGCGCGCCTCGTCGGCCTCGGCTGCGCCGCGCACCGCCGCCTGATCCCTTCCGGAATACACCAGCCGCGCGATCTGCGTAAACGGCGGATAGAGCGCGCTGCGGCGATAGGCGCTCTCGCGCTGATAAAACGCGCGGAAGTCCTGCGCTGCCGCCAGCTTCACGCCGTAATGCTCCGGGTCGTAGGTCTGCACGATCACCGTGCCGGGCTTATCCGCGCGCCCCGCGCGCCCCGCCATCTGCGTCAGCAATTGGAATGTACGCTCGGCGCTGCGATAATCGGGCAGGTTCAGCGTCATATCCGCCGCGATCACGCCCACCAGCGTAACGTTTGGAAAATCCAGCCCCTTGGCGATCATCTGCGTGCCAATCAGCAGGTTGGCCTCGCCCGAGGCGAACTGGCGGAATATCTTCTCGTGCGCGTCCTTGCCGCGCGTGGTGTCCATGTCCATACGCAGTATGCGCGCGCCGGGAAAGCGCTGCCGCGCCTCCTCCGCCACCTTCTGCGTGCCCGCACCGAAATACTTGATGTAGCTGCTGCCGCAGCTCGGGCAGGTTTTCGGCGGAGGCATGGTGTGGCCGCAGTAATGGCATTTCAGCAGGTTTTCCGACTGATGATAGGTCATCGATACGTCGCACTGCGGGCACTTGACCACATAGCCGCACTTCCGGCAGGAAACAAAGCTGGAATACCCGCGCCGGTTGATGAACAGCATCGCCTGATCGCCCGCCGCCAGACAGGCGCGCGTGGCCTCCACCAGCCGCGCAGAAAAAATGGAATGGTTGCCGCGCTCGAATTCGCCGCGCATGTCCACCAGCTCCACCTCGGGCATCGGCCGATCCTTCACGCGCGTGCGCAGCTCCAGCAGCTCCAGCCGGTTCTCGGCGCGCACGCCCGGCGTGGTGCGCATAAAGCTCGCAACCGACGGCGTAGCGCTGCCCAGCACCAGCGCAGCGCGATCCATTTCCGCGCGCTTCCAGGCCACCTCGCGCGCATCATAGCGCGGTCTGCTCTCGGATTGATAGGCGCTCTCGTGCTCCTCGTCCACGATGATCACGCCGATGCGCTCCATCGGCGCAAAGACCGCACTGCGCGCGCCGACCACCACGCGCGCCTCGCCAAAGCGGATACGCCGCCACTCGTCGAATTTTTCGCCCGCCGAAAGCCCCGAATGCAGCACTGCGGCGGTATCGCCGAAGCGCTCGCGGAACCATGCCGCCATTTGCGGCGTGAGCGCAATTTCCGGCACCAGAACGATCGCGCCGCGCCCTGCCGCGAGCGCATGGCGAATGATGTGAATGTAGACCTCGGTCTTGCCGCTGCCGGTCACGCCGCTGAGCAGAAAACGCCCGCCGCCCGCGTCCATCGCAGCCGTCACCGCCTGTACGGCTCGCTTCTGTCCGAGCATCAGCTCAAAATCGCCGCGCGCGGTCTGCCCGCGCAGCGCCGAGGGCGTGCGCCGGAGCCCAACCTCCCGCAGCTCTGCCGCGCCGTTTTGGACAAGCGCGCGAAGCGCCGCCGCATCGAGCTGCGCCGATGGCATTTCGCCGCAGCGCTGCAGCGCGTGCAGTACCTCGATCTGCCGTTTGGCGCGCCCATGCGCGCGAATATACGCCTCGACCTGCGCGTCTGAAAGCGTCAGGCGCGCATAGCGGCGCTTGAGCTCGCGCACGCGGCCGCTGCGCAGCTCGGAGGGAATCATCAGCCTGAGCGCATCCACCAGATTGCACAGGTAACGCCCGTGCAGCCAGTCCGCCAGCTCGATCAGCTCCGGCAGTATCACCGGATAGGGCTGCATCGCGCCAAGCAGCGGCCTGATTCTTTCATCGGGCAGGTCGGCGTGATCTGAAAGCCCGACCACGAAGCCGCTCAGCTGCCGCGCCCCGAACGGAACCAGCACCTGATAGCCCGCGCCGACCTCCATATCTTCCGGCACGCGATAGGAAAACACCCGATCCAGCGCCCCCGCGGAAAGGTCTACCACGACGCTTGCATAGCGCTTCATGAACGTTTGATCTCCAGCACGCGGTCGAGAATCGCGTCGGCCACGGCGCGCTTATCCATTTTTTCCAGCGGACGCGCGTCTTCGGCGGTGATCAGCGTCACAACGTTCGTGTCCGCACCAAAGCCCGCATCCGCGCGGCTGACGTCGTTGGCGACGACCATATCCGCATTCTTGCGCGCGAGCTTTTCCCGGGCGTTGGCCAGCACATCGTCCGTCTCAGCGGCAAACGCCACCAGTATCTGCCCCGCACGCTTGCGCGCGCCCAGCTCGCGGGCAATATCCGCCGTGTTCTTCAGGCGCAGCAGCATGCCCTCGCCCGTCTTTTTGATCTTGCCGGAAACAAATTTCTCGGGCGTAAAGTCTGCGGGCGCCGCCGCCTGGAGCACGATGTCCGCGCTCGCCGCGCCGGAAAGCACCGCATCGTGCATTTCGGCACAGGATTCCACGCCGACATACGCCACGCCCGCCGGACGCGCCAGCTGTACCGGCCCTGAAACCAGCGTGACCTCCGCGCCGCGGTCGCGCGCCGCCTCGGCGATGGCATAGCCCATCTTGCCGGTGGAGCGGTTGGTGATGTAGCGCACCGGATCGATCCTCTCCACCGTCGGTCCCGCAGTCACCAGCACGCGCAGCCCCTCAAGATCGCGCCGCGGGCAGAGGATCGCTTCCGCTGCCGCCGCAATGGTCTCCGGCTCGGACATACGGCCAATGTCATCGTCCCCGCATGCAAGGTGTCCGGCCTCAGGCCCCACGAAATGCGTGCCGCGCGCCTTCAGCGTTTCAAAGTTTGCCTGTACGGCGGCGCTGCGCCACATGCCCGCATTCATTGCGGGCGCAAGCAGCACCGGCTGGCGCGCGGCGCAGAGCGTGGTGGAAAGCAGATCATCGGCAATGCCGCAGGCGTACTTGCCCATGCAGTTCGCCGTCGCAGGCGCAACCAGAATCAGATCCGCCCACTTTGCCAGCGCCACATGGCCGATCTCGTATTTGCGGTCAAAGGTATCGGTGTAGGCCGGATGTCCGCTCAGTGTTTCAAAGCTGAGCGGTGAAACGAAGCGCGCCGCCGCCTCAGTCATCACCACGCGCACCTCCGCGCCGCGCTTTGTCAATCGACTCACCAGCTCGCAGGTCTTATAGGCCGCGATGCCGCCGGTGACGCCCACCACGATATGTTTCTTTTCCAGCATGCGCGCCGCTTCCCCCTTCTCCTCTTTCAAGCACAACAAGCGAAAACCGTTTCTTTCTGCATTTTTACGGGATAGTTGCCATGCAGAAAGGCGGGTTTTCGCGTTGAATGCCCTGAAATTATACTTTTTTTCCGGCTCCGATCAGTTTTCTTCACCGTCGGTCGCTTCCTCGCGCGAATAGGAGATCAGCCCGCGGTTGATCTCTTCAATGGCGATGGACAGCGGGTTGGAATCCTTGGTATCGATCAGCGGCAGGCTGCCTCCGATCAATTCGCGGGCGCGCTTGGACGCCTCCACGGCCAGCGTGTAGCAGCAATCGACTTTCTTGAGCAGTTCGCCAATGGGCGGTTCGGTCATCATAATGCTTCATCCTCCTCATAACGGATCCATATTTTTTATGCGAGATCAGGCCTTGAGCTCAGCGGAGAGCTTATCCAGAAAATCCTCCTGCCGTGCGCGCTCGAGGCGCTTGGCGGTAATGATGGCGTATACATCCTCCACCGCAATGTCCTGCGCGTTGGGCACGTCGTCCCAGTCCTGATGTACGATCACATATTGATACTGATAGGCCGTAGCCACCTCGCCGGCCACGTTGTTCAGCCGCACGCGAATGGATTCCTCGGATTCGGTGCCGCGGTCGCGCAGACGCTTTTCGAGGTTCCTGCGGCTGGGCGGGCACACGAAGATGCCCACGGCGCTCGAATCGTGCTCAAGCACCTGCTTGCAGCCCTGCACGTCGATCTCCAGAATCAGATCGTGCCCCTGATCCAGCTGCTCGGCCACCACGCTCTTGAGCGTGCCGTAGCGGTTCTGGTGCACATGCGCCCACTCGTAGAAGGCGTTCTGCGCCACCAGCTCGTCAAAGCGTTCGTCGCTGACAAAGTGATAGTGCACGCCGTTGATTTCGCCGGGGCGCGGCGCGCGCGTGGTGCAGGAAACGGAGAGCTTCACATCGGGGTGCTTGCTGAGCAGGTTCTTCACAATGGCAGATTTGCCCGCGCCTGCCGGGCCGGAAATCACAAACAACATGCCGCGTTTGGCCATATACAGTATACCTCTTCCCTTTAAGCGCGCTCCGGAGGGCGATATATGCCCGCCTTCGCGCCCGCATTTGTATATTTCATCGCGTCGCCGCAGCTTCGCGCTGGAGAGAACCTATTCGATGTTCTGCAGCTGCTCGCGCAGCTTTTCGATCTCCGCCTTCATGCTGATCACCAGCTGGGTGATCGGCACGTCCTGAGATTTCGAAGAGATGGTATTGACCTCGCGATTGAGCTCCTGCACCAGAAAATCGATGCGCCGCCCCACGGGCTCCGGCTTTTCCAGACATTCGCGCAGCTGCGCGATGTGCGCGTGGAGCCGCACCGTTTCCTCGGCGATGGCGCTGCGGTCGGCCATCACGGCCACCTCGGTCAGCAGCCGCGCCTCGTCCACGTTCTGCCCCACCATTTCCTCAATGGCAGCGCGCAGCCGCGCCTTGTAGGCCGCCACGGTCTCGGGATAGCGCGCCTCGATGGCACAGGTCATTTCCTCAATGTGCGTAACGCGCGAGGCCAGATCGCGCTTCATTTCCGCACCCTCTCTCTCTCGCATGGCGCACAGCCCGTCCAGCGCGCCCGTCAGCGCCAGCCCAAGCAGCTGCCTGAGCGCCTCCTGATCCTCCTCCGCCTCGGTCACGATCAGCACGTCGGGCATACGCGCCACGCTCATCAGCGTCCGGTCGTCGCGCAGCGCGGAATCGGAGAGCTGATCCAGTGCCGCGGCGTAAGCGTCAAAGAGCGCCCGATCAACCGTGATGCACCTGGAATCGCTGCGCAGGTTGCGGTAGGTGAAAAACACGTCCACATGCCCGCGCGCCAGGCGGGCGGAAATGATCTTGCGCGCATCGTCCTCCAGAAACATCAGGTTTCGGGGCATGCGAAACGCAATGTCCAGAAAGCGATGATTCACGCTCTTCATCTCTATGGTGAGCTGCCGGCCGTCCAGCTCGACGGCTGCGCGGCCGTAGCCGGTCATACTCAGCATAAGCTATAATGCCTCCAAATAATATCCCAGTGTGCCGGCAGGCCTGATCCAGCATAAAAGCACCCTAGTGTGTATTATAGCATATATCCGCAGTAATTTGCACCTCTTGCAAGAAATTTACATGCCAAGACGCCGCATAAATTCCGTTTCATCGATCACCGTCACGCCCAGCGCGTTCGCCTTGTCCAGCTTGCTGCCCGCGCTTTCGCCCGCAACGACCAGCGCCGTCTTTTTCGACACGGAGGACGCGGCCTTTCCGCCCGCGCGGCGCACGGCCTCCTCTGCCTCAGCGCGGGAAAAGTGCTCCAGCGTACCGGTAATCACCACGGTCATGCCCTCGAACGCGCCGCCTGCGGCCACGGCCTGCGGCGCGCTGGGCGCTACGCCTGCCGCCAGCAGCGCGGACACGAGGCGCAGGTTGTTCTCATCCTCAAAGAAGCCCGCAATGGAATCGGCCACGATCTCGCCCACGTCGTCCATCTGCACGAGCGCCTCGCGCGGCGCCTGCCGCAGCGCGTCGATGCTGGAATAGCGCTCGGCCAGATCGCGCGCGGTCTTTATGCCGATATTCGGAATGCCCACGGCGTAGATAAACGCCGCCAGCGCGCAGTCCTTGCTCTTTTCAATGGCGGCAAGCAGCTTTTCGGCCTTCTTTTCGCCAAAGCGCTCCAGCGCGCAGAGCTGCTCCTTCTTCAGCGCGTACAGCTGATCCGCCTCCTGCACCAGCCCCGCATCCACCAGCTGCGCCGCAGTTTTTTCGGAGAAGGTGTCGATGTCCATCGCATCGCGGCTGGCAAAATGCGACAGGCGCATCACCATCTGCGGCTTGCAGCCATCGCGATTCGGGCAGAACAGGTGCGCGCCGCGCTCCTGAAGCTGCGCGCCGCAAGCCGGACAGGTCTCCGGCTTTTCCACATCGCGCTCGCCGGGTACATATTCGTCCACACGCCCCATGATTTCAGGAATGACCTCGTTTGAGCGGCGAATCCATACCCGCGCGCCGATCTTCACGCGCTTGCGCTGAATGTCCTGCCAGTTGTTCAGCGTAGCGCGGCGCACCGTCGCGCCCGCCAGCTCCACGGGCGACACCATGGCCAGCGGCGTGAGCTTGCCCGTGCGCCCGATCTGCCAGACCACGTTTTCCAGCATGGCGGTGGTCTCCTCCGCTTCAAACTTATACGCCACCGCCCACCGCGGGAATTTATCGGTGTACCCCAGCGCGCGCCGCGCGGCGAAATCAGTAATCTTGATCACCGCGCCGTCGATCATGTAGTCCAGCTCCGGACGGGAGACCTCGACCGCATGCACCGCGTCGATCGCGGCATCCAGCGTATCGCAGTAGATCTCGCAATCGGAGGTTGGAAAGCGGTTTTCACGGATAAAGGCCATCATTTCCTGCTGCGTGGCAAATTCACGGCCCTCGATGTAGCCCACATCGTAAAAGCAGGCGTCCAGGCGGCGCGCGGCGGTGACCGCCGGATCGAGATTGCGCAGCGCGCCGGCTGCGGCGTTGCGCGGGTTCTTCAGCGGCTCCTTCGCCGTCCGATTGTACTGATCCAGCACGGAAAGGCGCATGAACGCCTCGCCGTGGATCTCCATGCGCCCTTCAAAGGGGATCTGCAGCGGTATGGAGCGGATCGTGCGCGCCTGGCTCAGAATTTCCTCGCCGGTCACGCCGTTGCCGCGCGTGGCCGCACCGACCAGATGGCCGCCCTCGTAGGTCAGGTTGATGGTCAGGCCGTCGAACTTGTGCTCCACCACAAATTCGAGCTTCGGCAGCCCCGCCTCCGTGCGCAGCCTGTCCGCGCGCGCCGCCCATTCGCGCAGCGCCTCGACGGACTGCGCCTTGCCCATGCTCCACAGCCGCGCCAGATGCGTGTGCGGCTCAAACGCCGGCAGCACCGCGCCGCCGACACGGTGCGTGGGCGAATCGGGCAGTATGCGTCCCGTTTCGCGCTCCAGCCGCGTCAGCTCGTCGTACATCGCATCCCATTCCTTATCGGAAACCGTGGGCGCGTCCAGCGTGTAATACTGATAGGCCGTCTCGTTCAGCCGGTTTACCAGCTCCTGCATGTGATCCATGGCGTTTCACTCCCAATCAAGCATTATTCAGCCGCGCTTATCGATGCGGCGCAGCGGCGCGATATTGGCCGAAAAGCGCTTCAGCGCGCCGCTGTCAAAGCGCACGGTGACCTTCGCGTTGTCTTCGCTCATTTCCTCCACCGTTCCCTTTCCGAACACGGCGTGCGTCACGCGGTCGCCCGTACGGAACAGATTCAGCCCCGCGGGCTTGGGCGCGCTCTGAACGCCAGCCGCGCCCTTCCAAAGCCCCGGAATGCCCAGCGCAGGCTTTTGCGCCGATGCGGACGACATGGGACGGGGCGCCGGCACGCGCGTCTGCGTGCGCGCCGCGCCGTCGCGAATCAGCCTCGGCGGAATTTCGCCCACGAAGCGTGAAAGCTGGTTGGCCGAACGCGAATTATAGAGCATGCGCGTGCGCGCGTGGCTGAGGTAGAGCTGCTTTTTCGCGCGCGTGATGCCCACATAGGCCAGGCGGCGCTCTTCCTCCAGCGCGTTTTCATCAAACAGGGCGCGCGTAATCGGGAACACGCCCTCCTCCATGCCCACCAGAAACACCACGTCGAATTCCAATCCCTTGGCGGAATGCAGCGTCATCAGCGTGACCGCGCCGCCGCTCTCGTTCAGATTGTCCATATCCGAAATCAACGCCACGTTTTCCAGGAAATCCGACAGCGTGCCCTCGGGATTGAGGTTCTGATATTCGCTGACCGCGCCCTCAAATTCGCGAATGTTCTCAATGCGCGCCGCGTTCTCCTCGCTCTTGGACGCTTCGAGCGCACGCACATAACCGGTCTTTTCGATCAGCTCGGCGGTAAATTCGGTCAGCGACATCGCGTACATGCTGGCGGTGAGCTCCAGCATCAGATCCGCAAAGCCTGCCACCAGCTTCTGTACGCGCGGCGCAAGTCCGACCGCTTCGCTGTCGAGCACCGCGCCCATCAGCGAGGTATCGTTTTCAGAAGCGAAGCTCGTCAGCTTCTCCACGGTAGTATCGCCGATGCCGCGCTTGGGCTCGTTGATGACGCGGCGCACGGACACGTCGTCGTCCGGATTGACCAGCGCGCGCATGTAGGCGATCAGATCCTTGACCTCCTTGCGGTCATAGAAGCGCTGGCCGCCATAGATCCGGTTGGGCACGCCCAGGCGAATAAACGCCTCCTCCAGCACGCGCGACTGTGCGTTGGCGCGATACAGCACGGCGATCTCGCCGGGCTTCACGCCCTGCGTCTGGATCAGCTTATAGGCCATTTTCGCCACGAAGGCGGCCTCGTCGCGCTCGTCCATGGCGTGGTAAAGGCCGATTTTTTCGCCCTCTGCGCCCTCCGTCCACAGCGCCTTCTCCTTGCGCCCCGCGTTGTGGGCGATCACCTGGTTGGCTGCGTCCAGTATGTTCTGCGTGGAGCGGTAGTTCTGCTCCAGCTTGATAACGCGGCAATCCGGAAAGTCCTTCTCAAAATCCAATATGTTGCGAATATCCGCGCCGCGCCAGCCGTAAATGGACTGGTCGTCGTCGCCCACGACGCACAGATTCTTTTTCTGGCCCGCCAGCAGCCGCACCAGCTGATACTGCGCGGCGTTCGTATCCTGATACTCGTCCACCAGCACATAGTCAAAGCGGCTCTGGTAATACTCCAGCACCGGCGGATGGCCGGCGAAGAGCTCCAGCGTTTTGAGCAGCAGATCGTCGAAATCCAGTGCGTTGTTGCCGCGCAGCGTCTGCTCGTAGCGCTCATAGACCTGGCTGAAATTGCGGTTGCGCGCGTTGTCGCCCGCCTCGCGCAGCCATTCCACAGGCGTGAGTAGGCGATTCTTCGCGTCGGAGATCATCGCCTTCAACGCCTTGGGCGGATATTCCTTATCATCCAGCGCCATTTCGCGCGCCGCAGCCTTAATGACCGCCATGCGGTCATCCTCATCGTAAATAGTGAATTCGCGGCGATAGCCCAGTTTCTCAATGTCGCGCCGCAATATGCGCGCGCAGCAGGAATGGAAAGTGGACACCCACACATCCTGTCCGGCCTCGCCCGTCAGCCTGGATACGCGCTCCGCCATTTCGCGCGCCGCCTTATTGGTAAAGGTAATGGCAAGTATCTTCCACGCAGGCACGCCCATTTCGATCAAATGCGCCACGCGGCAGGTCAGCACGCGCGTTTTACCGCTGCCCGCACCCGCCAAAACAAGCAGCGGCCCGTCCGTATCAAGCACGGCGGCTCGCTGCTGTGGATTCAGCTTCTCCAAATAATTCATATGTTATTCCGCTTTCTTCAGTCGTTCGAGCACGCGCTCATAGCCGCCCGCGCCGTAATTCAGCGCGCGGTTCACGCGCCCGATGGTCGCGGTGGAAGCGCCCGTTTTTTCCACGATTTCCCCATAGGTCACCTTTTCGCTCAGCATCACCGCGATCTCCATGCGCGAGGACAGATCCTGCACCTCGCGGATGGTGAACAGATCTTCAAACAGGCGGTAGCACTCCTCTTCGTCCTTCAGCGACAGAAACGCCTTCGCGAGCAGATCGGCGCGTTCATTTTTCAGCCTGGATTCAAACATGGCTTTGCCCCTCGGCTTTCACACTTTAATATGCTAATATTCCCAAAAACAATTATACCCCGACCGCGCGGTTTCGTCAAGCCCCGCACGCCCGGGATGGGACGATATTCATCTGCCATAAGGGATCGCGCCGCTTCGCCCGCAGCCCGCCTAGCGCCGCTCCGGCCCCGTGGCGTCATACTCGATCAGCACGTTGGAGATCTCCCTGAGCAGCTGGCGATGATGGTCGGAAATATGCTCGTCGTTGCCCAGCAGATCCTCGCCCAGCGAATCCTGAAGCAGAATATTGGGCGATATTTTCAGCGCGTTGCAGATATTTACCAGCGTTTCCAGGCTGGCCTTGCGCGTGCCGCGCTCGATATGCCCCAGGAAGGACAGGCTGATGCCCGCCTGCTCCGCCAGCTTTTCCTGCGTCAGCTGCGCCAATATTCGCTGCTGGCGTACTCTTCTTCCCAGATCCTCATATTTCATAAGGCAAATCCCCATTTCACGCTTATATAATTTAATTTTAGCGAGAGCATTTTGTCGTTTGAACCATCTACCAGAAGTATACACGACCGTTAGCATTATTATTCGCATTTTTTTCGCGGCCAGTTGTGTTCCACCCCGTTTTAATGTTATAATTGATTTGAGTATAGCTATGCTATCGAAAAGGGAAGGTAACTGGGAAAACGGCATGCGAAAAGAAGCGAAAAGGCGCGCCCTGAAATGGTATTGGGCCTGGCTGATCCAAATCGGCGCGATGCTGCTGCTGGGCTGCGTCACGGCGCTGAGTCTGCCGCTGGGGCGCGTGGCATATGGGCTGTGCCTGTGGGGCGTAATGCCGCTCGCGGGGCTGTTTTCCGCCTGCCGCGCGACGCGCGCGGGCTTATGGAACTATGCGGCATGGCTCGCACCGCCCGCGATGCTGCTGCTGGGAAATGTGCTGATCTGGGGCTATCCGGCCGAGCCCGCGCCGGTATTCCTGTGCGGGTTTATATCGCTGGTCGGCGCGGCGGCGGGCGAGGTGCTCCGGCGCCGCGAACAGAATACGCGCAAACGCTGATGAAGCTGATAATAAAAGGAGATCAATTTACCATGGAAAAAGACCTGATTCTCACGCTCGACGCCGGCACCACCGGCTGCAAATGCACGGTTTTCACTGCCAAGGGCGAAGCCCTGTCCTCCGTGCGGCGCGACTACCCCACGCTCTACCCGCGCCCCAACTGGTCTGAACAGGATCCAGATCAGATCCTTGAAGCCGTGTTCGACGGCATCCGCGAGCTGCTGCTGCAGGTCAGTCCTCAGCGCATCGCCTGCATCGGCCTGAGCGGCACGATGAACGGCTGCATTCCCGTGGACGCGCAGGGCAACGCGCTGCACCCGAACATCATCCATTCCGACAGCCGCACCGGCGCGCAGGTGGAGGAGATCGGCAGGGTCATCAACAAATACCACTTTTACACGCTGACCGGCAACCGCCTGGACACGCATTACACGCTGCCGAAGATCCTCTGGTTCAAGGAAAACCTGCCCGAGATCTACGACCGCACGCGCTGGTTCATGAACATCAAGGACTACATCTATGCGCACCTGACCGGCCGCATGGGCTTTACCGACTATTCGGACGCCTCGCTCACCACGGCGCTGGACATCAACAACCGCCGCTGGGCCGCAGAGCTGCTCTTTGACCTGGGGATCGACATCAACCGCATGCCCAAGCTGACCGCCGGTCACGACGTGCGCGGCAAGATCACCCGAAACGTATACTACCGCACCGGTCTGATCACCGGCACGCCGGTGGCCATCGGCGGCGGCGACGGCTGCTGCACGGCGCGCGGCGCGGGGCTGGCCGATCCGGGCAGCGCCTATACCTACATCGGCTCCAGCGCATGGGTCTCGCAGATACTGGATCATCCGGTGCTGGATCCGAAGGCGCGCATATTCAATTATCTGGATGCAGACGGCAAATCCTGCCACGTTACCGGCACGGTGCAGACCGGCGCGGCGGCATTCGACTGGGCGCTGCACAACCTGCTGGGCTCAAAGGAAGCGCCGCTGGATATTTCCCGCATGGAAAACATGGCGCGGCAGATCGCTCCCGGCGCGGAGGGCGTGCTCTTCCTCCCCACGCTGATGGGCTCGCGCACCCCCTACTGGGATCCCAACACGCGCGGCGTGCTGATGGGCTTCTCGCTCTACCACGATCAGCGCCACATCGCCCGCGCCATCTATGAGGGCATCGCGATGGCGCTGAGCAACTGCGCCCGCATCATTTCCGATTACGGCACGCCGATCACCAGCATGATGCTGGCGGGCGGCGGCGCGCGCAGCGGCCTGTGGCCGGACATTCTGGCGGCATGCTACGATCTGACCACGCGCGTACACCGCGCCCCCGGCGAATGCACCTCGCTGGGCGCGGCCATACTGGCTGGCGTGGGCGTCGGCATTTTCTCCAGCTATGAGGACGCGACGGCCATCGTTTCCGCGCGCTCCACGCATCCGGTCAATCCCGTATGGCAGAAAGCGTACAGCAAGGTCTACCCCATCTATCACGATATTTACGAGCGCGTGCAGCCGCTCAACGACCGGATCGCCGATCTGAACCTCGAGGTCTGATATGACGCGCAGTGAGGAAAGTGAATTCCTGAGCTATTACAGCCGCGTGCGCCCCGTATACCACCAGCTGTTTAACCTGGCATATGTCGCCAGCGGCAGTATGGAGCAGGCGCAATACTGCGTGCAGTGCGCGCTGCTGGACGTATGGCTCTCTCAGGAAAGCTCCGCCAGCCGTCACGGCCTGCATGAAAGCCTGCGCCGCGCAACCGTGCGCGCCGCGCTGCGCTGTCCTGCGCCGGAGAACTCCGACTGGGACGCGCTGAAGCTCGACGAGGCGGATCCGGACGCGCTGAAGCGCGTGCTGGCGCAGGAGACGCCGCTAATGCGGCGCATGCTAGCGCTGAAATATGGCTGCCGCCTTGGCACGCGGCGCACCGCGCACGTCGTCGGCGTGGAGCCGCGCAGGGTAAAGCAGATGCTGCGGCGCTTTGAGGCGCGCGCCCGCAGGCGGCTCTCGCCGGGAGATCAGCGGCGCTTTGAACCGCTGCTCTCGCGCCGCATGCGCGAACTGCTTTCCTGCCCCGACCCTGCCGCGCCCGATATGGACAATGTATTTCGCGCGTTTCAGGCCGATGCGGCTGCGGCGGCGCGCCCCAGCCGCCTGCCCGCGCGCATACTGCGCTGCGTTATCTGCGCGGTGCTCGCGCTGATATGTATGCTGGCATTCTGGTTCGCCGCCGTGCTGGTGCAGCCGCCGGTCATCGACGCCCCCGCCAGCACCGCTGCCGTTTCCGAAAATGAATGATCCTGCGGCCGATCCAAAACAGCGCCGAAGCAGCTTGCTTCGGCGCTGTTTATACATATTCTTATATAAAAACCGCCCTTCACAGCGAAGGGCGGAAAACGTCAATGATCGCCTGGCCGGCGGTCGACGCTCCACGCGGGCCAGATATTTCTGCCACTTAAACAAAAACCGGAGCGCTTACGCGCTCCGGCCGACTTTTGCATCAGATCTCCAGATAGGAGTCGGAATACAGGGTATGGTTTTTGAAGATGTCGCAGGACTTGATGGTCTCCATCAGGCGCAGATCGCAGGGATTGACGATCGCGCTGGTCAGGCCCTGCATCATGCACATGGCAACCAGAGCGGAGTCCATGATCGGGCGGACGTTCTTCGGCGCGCCGTTGGAGTTGTTGGACAGACCGCCGGTGGACTTCAGGCCTTCGTCCGCGAACAGGCGAATGGCGTTGAGAACGTCCATCTGCTTATCCTGCATGCCCTTGACGACCAGGAACAGCGGGTCGAACCACAGATCGTCGCTGGTCATGCCCAGGCTCAGGCCGCGCTCGAGCATGTTGTGGCAGTGCTTCATGCGCTCCTCGTTGTCCTTGGCAATGCCGTCGGCAGAGCACAGGGCGATAACGATGGCGTCGTTGGCCGCGGCCAGATCGATGTAGGAGATACGGGAGCCGGCGTCCGCAGAGTTGACGATCGGCTTGCCGTTCGTGCGGTTATAAACCTTGATACCGGCTTCGATGGCCTTCTTGTTGGCGGTATCCAGCGCCAGCGGCACGTTGTCGAAGTTCTCCTGCAGCAGCTTGACAGCCCACATCATGCGCTCCGGACCATCGGATTCGGCCGGGCCGATGTTGACGTCCAGATAGGTGGCGCCAGCAGCGATCTGCTCGGCGGCACGCTTGAGGATCGGGGCGGGATCGCGCTCGTCCATGGCCTTGCGGATGGACGGGGAAATGCAGTGGATGCGCTCGCCGATGGTGACGAAGGTCTGCGCCTCGGGATTGTGGCCCTTGTAGTGCACGCCCATATCCACCACTTCGATCTTCGGCACCTTGGTGGCCAGAATCTCGTCGAAGGTGAGCTCCGGTACGGCAGCCGCGGCGGCTGCGGTCTCGGCCTTGGCGGCGTTGGCGGCTGCAGCGGCCTTGGCGGCCTCTTCATATTCCTTATCCTTCATGTACTTGGGCAGCTGCACGGCCTCCTGCGGCGCAACGACCACATTCCATCCGGGGAGCTTGTCCTGGATGTCGCCCTTCATCACGGCAACCTTGCCGGGGATGATGAGGGTGCGGTTCTTGATCTTGCTCTCGATGTCCAGCTCGGTGAAGGTCTTCTTGATGGAGTTGGAGGACAGCTTGCCTGCCGCCCACGCCGTCAGAACGGACATGCCGGACGCATCGGTAATGATCAGGTTCACGGGCTGCTTGGAGCGCTCGAGCTCGCCGGAGACCAGGAAGTAGGTCAGCGCGAAGTCAACGGTCAGCGCGCAGGGGCTGTTCTCATCCGCGCCATTGAGCGGATAGATGCCCTGCTCGACCTTCATCGGCTTCTGCGGGTCGGTGTAGATGTTCTGACGCAGGCCGTAGAGCGCCAGCGCCTCGGCGTAGGTCATCTTGCTCATGACGATGATGGAGCCGTAGCGCACGGTGAACATCGCGGCCAGCGCGGTCTGCATGTGCAGATCTCCGTGGGCGATCTTGTCCAGATTGACGATGGACGGATAGCCGAAGGTGCGATCCTGATCCTTCAGAGAGGTGCGGCGCACCAGAACGGCGTTCTTCAGGGTCTCCTTGGCGTCCTTGCCGGTCACGTCCAGAACCAGGTTCTTATTGCCGGCGGCTTCCAGCGCCTTTACGGTGTCGTAGAGCTCCTCAATGCTCTGCGCGCTCACGCCCAGCGTGACGCCCGCGGCGGTGGCCACGGCGCTCATCTCGGCGGCGTTTTCCTTGGTCGCGCCGTTCAGGATGGGCTTTGCAGCCTTGCAAACCTCCAGCGCAGCCTTGGCGGTCTCGGCGTCTTTGCAGTTCAGGATCAGCGCGCGGTCGGCCTCCATGGCCTTCTTCACCAGCGCGACATACTTGTCCACGCCGTTGTCCGCGTAATTCAGGAACAGGAATTCCACATATTCGCGCTCGCCAATGCGCTCGTAATCGACCTTCTTCATATCGGCGATGGCGGCATCGACGTCTGCGTCGCTCATGCAGGAGCACAGCGATACGGCGTAGAGGTTCTTGCTGACCAGCGTCTTTTCATGGCGGAACAGCACGGTTTCGCCGCCCAGCTTATGGGCATTGGCGCCGGCGCCGACTTCGATGGTCTTCATCAGGGGCGCGGTGGCCTCGGACAGCGTAGCCAGCGCGTCGGCGGACATGTAGGGGCACTTGTCGATGGAAACGGAGCCCTGGGCAACCTTCATTGCGAAAGCCATACAGGTGGGGCTGCCGCATTCCTTACAGTTCTTTTTAGGAGTCAGCTTAAAAATATCAAGACCTTTGAGTGCCATGGTGAATTATCCCCCTTTCCCTGCTTACATCAGGCTGTCGATGAAATCCGCGATCGTGGCGATCGCGGCCGGATGCCGCATGATCACGACGTCGGAGCCGCTGGTGAGGCAGGCCGCCGCGGTGGTGATCTCCATTTCGATGCCGCGCTCTTCGACGCTGCCCCATTCCGGAGCTTCCTCTTCGGAGAGCATGGCTTCCTTGACATTCCAGGTTTCAGCCGACACGGGGGTCACGATGGGCATCTGCAGCTGAGCATCGTTCTGCGCCAGCGCAGCGGCCTTCACGCGATCCAGCGTGGAGGAGAGGTATTCATAGCCGTAGCCGACGCAGGAAGAGCCCAGGTTCATCACGATGCTCTGCGCAGGCACACCCAGCTGGGACAGGAGCACGTTCAGCTGCTTGGCCAGGTTGATGTCCACAGCAGATTCCGCGCCGACCTTCTGGCCATAGGCCATACCGGCGGAAGCGCCGACGGTCTTATAGTCTTCCTCGCGCGCGGACAGCACCACGATGTTGCGTCCCTGCAGCGCTTCGGAGCACTTGTTGAAGATCTCAGAATCCTTCTCGATGTTCTTGCAGCCCATAATCATGATGGGCAGTGCAGTGGCTTCCGCGACCTCACGGGCGATGGCGACGCATTCCTCAACGGAGCGATTCGCACCGTTCGGATCGGCGCCTTCAAAGTGCAGGCAAACTGCGGAAACGCCCTTGATCTGCTCGGCGCGCTTGGCCATATCGGCTGCGGTTGCGCAGCCTTCAAAGGCGGCCTTCATGCCGGGCATCGTCAGCGCCTCGGCGCCGCGATCCAGGATTTCCAGAGCGATCTTCGGGCTGTGCTCGATCGCCGCGTCAAAGGTGTAGAACGGAAGCACGTTCTCACCGCCGACCACAACGCTCTTTTCACCGGTGCCGAGCGTTACGGCATTGATGGAAGCGTTGTACGCCTGCTTTTTCGGATTAAAAGCCATAATCGTATCCCCCTAAGTCTATTTTACAGTCCCAGTTTTGCCATAATTGATGAAAGCGCGGCCTTGACCGGGTTGTCCTCCGGAACCTTGGCGCTGGGCTTGCCCTCGCAGTCGTATTCGTATACCGTCTCATCCTGCGGGAGAACGCCGACCAGATCCAGGCCATGCTTCTCAATTTCCTCAAGAACCGATGCGTTCAGCTGGCCGCCGGGCGCGCGGTTGACGATCAGTTTCATCGCGCCGGGCTTGAGCTGAAGCTCATCCACCATTTCAGCGATGCGCGCCGCGGCCTGAACGCCCCGTCGCGAGCAGTCGCTGATCAGCAGCAGCGTATCCACATGGGGCAGGATGCCGCGGCTCACATGCTCGAGCCCCGCCTCATTGTCGATCACCATATATTTGTAGTTGCCGTAATACTTGTCCATCTGCGATTTCAGCACGCCGTTGACATAGCAATAGCAGCCCTTGCCCTGCGTGCGACCCATCACGAGCATGTCGAAATCGTCCTCCTCCACGAGCGCGGATGAAAACTTCATTTCGGCATAGTCCGCCTTGGTCATGCCCTTGGGTATGGGGCTGTCCTTCATCAGCTCGGCGCGCGCCATTTCCTCGCGAATGTCGCCCAGCGTGGTTTCGACCTCCACGCCCAGCACCTCGTTGAGGTTGGAATTGGCGTCCGCATCGACCACCAGAATGGGGCCGGCCTGCTTTTTGCACAGATATTCGATCAGCATACCGCAGGTGGTCGTCTTTCCGACGCCGCCCTTGCCGGCAACTGCGATAACATGCGTCATGCTTATCTCCCTGACGGCGGCAAGGCGACTTTGCGCCGCCCCGCCGCCGCACGATCCTATCAGATAATGTCCTTGATGCCGGATTCCTTCACCAGACGGGTGACGTCCTCCCACTTATTAAGCGCATAGAGATGGATGCCGTCGATGCCGCAGGTGCGGTATTCGTCGATCAGCTTGATGGTGTAATCCATGCCCGCTTCCTTGAAGGACGCCTTCTTGGCGGCAATGGACTCCTCGCTCTCGTTGGGCGCGAACACGTTCGGGAAGATCCAGTTCTTGGAGATGATCTCCGCCAGCGCGCGCGGGATCACGCAGCCGTTGCGGGAAAGCGCCATGTTGATCGTGGCCGCCGCGTCCAGCACCGGCATGATGCCCACGTCCACGGGCAGCCAGATGCCTGCGCCGCGGATCTTGTCCATCCAGCGGCGGAACTGATCCATATCCCAGCAGAGCTGCGTCATGATGAAATCAGCGCCCTCGTCCTGCTTCTGCTTCAGGAAGGATACGTCCGCATCCAGACTGCGGCAGGCGATGTGGCCTTCCGGAGAGCCTGCAACCGCGATGGAGAACTTATCGCCGAACTCCTTGCGAACAAAGGACACCAGCTCGGTGGCATAGTGCAGATCTCCGCCCGTGCCCTGCCAGCCGTAGGGCAGGTCGCCGCGCAGCGCCAGCATGTGGTCGATGCCGTGCGCCAGATAGTTTTCAAGCTGCTCCTTGATGCCTTCCTTGGTATTGCCGATGCAGGTAAAGTGCGTTACGGGAATGGCCTTGCCATCCTTCTTGATCTTGTCCAGCACTTCCAGGTTCTTGCCCACGTTCGTGCCGCCCGCACCGTAGGTGCAGGAAATGTAATCGGGCTTCAGCTCGTACAGATGATCCAGTACGCCGCCTTCGCTGCACAGCTTTTCCATGCCAACGTCCGTCTTCGGCGGGAATACTTCAAATGAAAACGCAGCGCGCTCTTCCAGAATTTCCGGTACAGTCATTCAGATAACCTCCCACAGTTATGTTGTATATGAAAGAATACAATTCTTCTCATATCTATTCGATTAATAATAGCATAAACGGCGCGGATGTGCAAGCCTCAGAACGCAAAACCAGCCATTTTTTCGTCAAATTTTGGTGAAAAGAAAGCGCTGCGTGATGCCGGAGCACTCCGCATATACCGTGCAGCTGCCGTCATCGCGCGCCTGCATGGTGATGACCGCGTTCTTATCGCCGCTGAGCATTTCGCGCACGGCGGCCGCCGGATCATCGGTCTCGATCTCATCAAAAAACACGTCGCGCATCTGATTGCCGGAACAGCTGTTCCCGATCTCGCGCACCACCTCATACAGCGCCATGCCGCGCTCTCCCTTCTCTCCGGTAATCTTACTCGAATCAGACCGCTGTTCTGAGCACCACAGTGCCGCCGGTCAAATCCGCGCTGAGCACCTCGCCCGCCACCACGGCCTCGCGGCCCATAATGTCCGTCAGCGTCACCTTGCCGTCGCTGCATTCGATGCGCATCACGTTCTTAAGAACCTCGTTTTCGGGCTTTTTTTCATTCTTATATACGGTAGAGAGACACATGCTTCATCCATCCTTTCCAGGCGTTCAGGCATTTAGCGCCGCCAGCACCGTGCTCAGGCGCATATTGCCCTTTTCAAAATCGGATACCGCCTGCATCACCTGCTCATAGGCGGCGTGCTCGCCCATTTCATTCAGCTTTCCGGCCAGCTGCGCCAGCTCATTGGCATGGGCGGCATTGTGACCGACCATATACTTCATCAGTGCGATCAGCTCCTCGCGCGGATCGACATTCTGGCAGCCGGCGCAGTCGTGGTCGCAATCCACAGGACGGTCGCAGTGGATATGCTCGTGCGCGTGGTCGTGATCGTGCGCGATGCCGTGGGCGTGCATATATTCATGGTCATGCTGATTCATAATAAATCCTCCCGCAATTATTAAAATATCTTCGTTTACGCGCATATTATACATCGTCAGAAACGTTTTGTCAAAATATCCCCCGCCTCGGCTTGCAAAAAAAATCGTATTGGCGTAAAATATGAGGGTAAGGAGTGATTGCATTGACCGATGAGCTTATCCACGACCACGCATACCTGCACGCCCACGGCATCGAGCATACCCATGACCACGCGCATGACCACGCGCACGGCCATGGACATGTGCATGAAAACACCCGCGCCGTGCTCAACCGCCTTTCCCGCGCCATCGGGCATCTGCAATCCGTAAAGCGCATGGTGGAAGAGGGACGGGACTGCAGCGAGGTGCTGGTACAGATCGCCGCTGTACGCAGCGCCATCGACAACACCGGCAAAATTATCCTGCAGGATCACCTGAAGCACTGCATCATTGATGCCGCGCAGGAGGGCGACCTCCAGGCCATCGATGACCTGTGCCAGGCGATCGATAAATATATGAAATAGTACGCATCGTCGGGCCGCTCGCTTCGAGCGGCCTCAGGATGTTGACAAAGTCAACAGACTGCCAGACGCTGAAAAACCCTGCAAGACAAGGAAACGCGGGCTGCAAATGAGGGCGCATACTTAGATGTATGTAACCGATTTTGCAGTCCGCGTTGACGAAGTAAGTAGAAATTTCAACTTCGCGAGAAGTTGTTCGGGAAATTTCTGCGTTTGTGGGGTTTGTCAGTGGTCTGTGCAAAGCTCCGGCTTTGCTGGTTCTTATCCTTTACAGAAACGACCGGAAGGCGAATATGCCCTCCGGTCGTTTGTTTGTCAAACATATTTGCAGGCTGTCTGTCTCGACCTGCGTTTATTTTTCCACCGTTTCGATCTCGGCGCTTTCCAGCAGCAGATCCAGTACCTGCGCGGTTACGACGCTCTTTTCTATCGCGGCCTGAAAGGCGGGCGTCATGTACGGCTCAAGCTGCTTGACGCTCATGCGGTTCTTGCGGCAGATCTCCTCGATCGCCTGCGCGACAGCCGCCTCTGTGGCGGTAATGCCCTCCGCCTTCGCAATTTCGTCGATCACGGCGCCGCGCTGCAGGTTTTTCAGCGCCACCGGCCGCTGCTCCTCGCGCAGCGCGTCGTAGCTCTTTTTCATAAACTGGCAATACAGCTCGGTGCTCAGTCCCTGACGCGCCAGCTGGTTTTCCAGATCATCCATTACCGCATCGAGTGCATGCTTGAGCTCTTCCTCGGTCGGCTGAATTTCGCAGCGCTCCGTCAGCTGGCTGAGCAGTCTGTCCTTCACCTCGTCATCGGCCTGATGGTCGATATACGCCTGCATCGACTGGCGCACCTTTTCGCGGAATTCGTCAAAGCTGTTGCAGCCGCCCACCTCATGGGCAAATACGTCGTCCGCCTTGTACTTTTCCTTCAGGTGGATCTCGTGGATCCTGCAATGGAACACCGCTTCCCTGCCCGCAAGCGCCTCGGCGTGGTATTTTTCCGGAAAGGTGACTTTCACGTCTACCTCGTCGCCGATGCTTTTGCCGATCAGTTGCTCCTCAAAGCCGGGAATGAACGTGCCGCTGCCCAGCACCAGCGCCTGCTTTTGTGCAGTGCCGCCGTCGAAGAACTCGCCGTCGATTTCGCCCGCATAGTCCAGAATGATCTCGTCATCCGCCTGCGTCGGCCGTCCCGTGACGGGAATGGTTCGCACGCTGCTTTCCAGCATCTTGTCGATCTGACGGTCGATCTCGCTCTCGCTCGCCCTCAGGTGCTCGCGTACGGCATGAAGTCCCATGTAATTCATCATATTGATTGACACTCCGGTTTCATTGTGATAAAATTTACATATATTATAGCGCGTTTCCGGCCGACTGTCCAGAGCATGATTTCGGAAATTCCTGCGGCGGCTTATGGCCGCGTTCCATGGCGCGCGATCAAAAGGGGAGGGCATGAGACAGAGAATTTACACTAATAATTCGGAGTTATTTATTGACAAAGTTGAATAATTGTGCTAGACTCTATAATTGGAAGTGAGAACGGCGCAGGGTGCGCTGCGCGCCCGCCGTTGAAGCGATTTATAAGCATTGTGAAGGAGGAATTTAACTCATGTTGGATCCGACCATCTACAAGGATTGGCAAATTGCCGAAGACGCTGAAAAGAGACTGCCCCCGGTAGAGTATTTCCGTGATAAGCTCGGCCTGCTGCCGGATGAGATCATTCCCTATGGCAAGACCCCGAAGCTCGACTTCATCAAGATCATGAACCGCCTGAAGGACAAGCCGGACGGCAAGTTCATCGAGGTTACCGCCATCACGCCCACGCCTCTGGGCGAGGGCAAGTCCACCGTCTCCCTGGGCCTGATCGAAGGTCTGGCGAAGATCGGCAAGAACGTCGGCGGCGCACTGCGTCAGCCCTCCGGCGGCCCGACCATGAACGTCAAAGGCACTGCGGCCGGCGGCGGCAACGCCCTGCTGATGCCCATGACCGAGTTCTCCCTCGGCCTGACCGGCGACATCAACGACATCATGAACGCCCACAACCTGGCCATGGTCGCGCTGAACGCCCGCATGCAGCATGAGCGCAACTACTCCGATGAAGAGCTGGCCAAGCGTGGTCTCAAGCGCCTGGACATCGACCCCAAGCGCGTTGAGATGGGCTGGGTTCTGGACTTCTGCGCCCAGGGCCTGCGCAACATCATCATCGGTATCGGCGGCCCGAAGGACGGCTTCCTGATGGAAAGCAAGTTCGGCATCGCCGTAGGTTCCGAGCTGATGGCCATTCTGGCCGTCGCGCGCGACCTGAAGGATCTGCGCGAGCGCATCGGCAAGATCGTTGTGGCCTACAACCGCAAGGGCGAGCCTGTGACCTGTGAGGATCTGGAGGTTGCCGGCGCCATGACCGCATGGATGCGCAATACCATCAATCCCACCATGTGCTACACCGTCGAGCATCAGCCCGTGCTGATCCACGCCGGCCCCTTCGCGAACATCGCCATCGGCCAGTCCTCCGTTATCGCGGATCGTCTGGCGCTGAAGCTGTTCGACTATCATGTAACGGAATCCGGCTTCGCTGCCGACATCGGCTTCGAGAAGTTCTGGAACGTTAAGACCCGTCTGTCCGGCTTGACCCCGAACGTCTCCGTTCTGGTCGCCACCATCCGCGCTCTGAAGATGCACGGCGGCGGACCGAAGGTCGTTGCAGGCCGTCCGCTCCCCGAGGAGTACACCACGGAGAACCTCGAGCTGCTGGAGAAGGGCACCGAGAACCTGTTCCACCACGTCGCGACGATCAAGAAGTCCGGCATCAATCCGGTGGTCTGCATCAACAAGTTCTTCACCGATACCGACGCCGAAATTGAGCTGATTCGCAAGCTCTGCAAGGAGCACGGCGTGCGCTGCGCGATGTCCGACCATTGGCGTTATGGCGGTGAAGGCGCGATCGAGCTGGCCAAGACCGTCGTCGAAGCCTGCGAAGATCCGGTAAACATCAAGTTCCTGTACAGCCTCGACATGCCGCTGCGTCAGCGCGTCGAGCTGATCGCCAAGGAAGTCTACGGCGCGGACGGCGTCGATTGGGCACCTCTCGCGGTCGAAAAGGCCAAGCGCTTCGAGAGCGATCCGAAGTACGCCGACTATTGCACGATGATGGTTAAGACCCATCTGTCCCTCAGCCACGACCCGACGCTCAAGGGCGTGCCGAAGGGCTGGCGTCTGCCCATCCGCGACATCCTGGAGTACGGCGGAGCGAAGTTCCTGTGCCCGATGGCCGGCACCATTTCCATGATGCCCGGCACCGCGTCTGATCCGGCCTATCGCCGCATCGACGTGGACACCGAGACCGGCAAGGTCTCCGGCCTGTTCTAATCGGAATTTGGCAGTACGATATGGGTGGCAGCAATGTCACCCATATTTCAGGTTATTTTGATCGCGGGCAAGCGCTCGCTTAAGGAGATAGATCATATGGATTTCACGCTTAATTCCTGCAGAGAATTTGTAGAAGTGCTGGCCAGCAGCGCGCCCGTTCCGGGCGGCGGCGGCGCGGCGGCGCTGGTGGGCGCCATCGGTACGGCGCTTGGCAACATGGTGGGCTCGCTCACCGTGGGCAAGAAGAAGTACGCGGCGGTCGAGGAAGAGATCATCGCGCTGAAGGCCAAGTGCGACGCATTGCAGACCGAGCTGCTGGATCAGGTTCCGGCGGATGCGGTGGGCTTTGAACCGCTGGCGAAGGCCTACGGCATTCCCAAGGACGATCCGAACCGCGATCGCATTCTTGAGGAAGCCACCATCGTGGCCTGCAAGGTGCCGATGCACATCATGGAGCTGTGCTGCGAGGCCATCGACGCCATCGCGGTGTTCGCCGCGAAGGGCTCCCGTCTGGCAGTGTCCGATGCGGGCTGCGGCGCGATCTGCTGCAAGGCGGCGCTGCAGAGCGCTTCCCTGAACGTGTTTATCAACACCAAGTCGCTGAAGAATCGCGAAGCGGCGGAAGAGCTGAACGCCAAGGCCAACGGCATGCTGGACAAGTATTGCGCCATGGCGGACGAGATCTTCGCAGAGGTGCGCGCGAATTTTAATTAACGATAACGCCGCTTGCGGCGGATGCACGAGAATATTTTCGGAGGAATAACTATGGCAAAGCAGCTTTTGGCCAAGGAAGTAACGGCCGCAATGATCGAAAAATTGCAGGCGCGCGTCGGCGCACTGAAGGAAAAGGGCGTGACCCCGAAGCTGGGCATCATCCGCTGCGGCGAAAACCCGTCCGACCTGTCCTATGAGCGCGGCGCGACCAAGCGCGCGGATGAGATCGGCGTAGCAGTCGAAAAATTCGTGCTGCCCGAGGATGTGACCAAAGAGGTGCTGATCGCCAAGATCGAGGAGATCAACGCGGATGATTCCATCCACGGCGTGCTGATGTTCCGCCCCCTGCCCAAGCATCTCAAGGCGGATCAGGATTATATCTGCAACAAGCTGGATCCCAGAAAGGACATCGATTGCATGACCGACCTGTCCAACGCGGGCGTGTTCATGGGAAAGAAGCTGGGCTTCGAGCCCTGCACCGCATGCGCGTGCATGGAGATTCTGGAGCATTACGGCTACGACCTCAAGGGCAAGAACGCCGTGGTCATCGGCCGCTCGCTGGTCATCGGCAAGCCCGTTGCCATGATGCTGATGGCGAAGAACGCCACCATCACCATCTGCCACACCAAGACCGTGAACCTGCCCGAGATCGTGAAGCGCGCGGACATCGTGGTCTCCGCCGCCGGCGTGCTCGGCTCGCTGACGAAGGACTTCGTGCGCCCCGGCCAGGTGGTCATCGACGTTTCTATGAACTGGGACGCCAATAAGGTTACCGCGAAGGGCGTTGGCGGCATGTCCGGCGATGCGGTGTTTGCGGAAGTAGAACCCATCGTGGACGCCATCACCCCCGTTCCCGGCGGCGTTGGCGGCGTGACCAACGTGGTTCTGATCGGCCATGTGGTCGAAGCGGCGGAAAGAACGCTCGGCTGCTGATTTATATTAAGCAACTGACCGCCCGTATATCAAATGCGGGCGGTTCGTATATCCAAATGCCAGATATGGAGGGGATAAAATGGCACTTTCAAAATTGCGGCAGAAGAGCTCCAGCCAGATCCTGCGCGGTATGCTCAGCGCGTTTACCGTTGCATTTCTGATTGGCGCGCTCTGTGCGCCCGATCGAGGGGAGATGCTCAGCGGTCTCGCGCGCATTCTGACCCGTCCTTCGCTGCTGACCAAGGACTATTTCTTCATTGAGATCGGAAGCATTTCCGGCGCATGCCTGAACGCGGCGCTGGTGGGCGCGATCTGCTGCCTGATGATGTATCTGCCCGGTGCGGCGGTGGCGGGCGGCACGGTGGCGGCCTATATGCTCACCGTGGGGTTCAGCTTCTTCGGCATCAATCTGCTGAACGTGCTGCCCTTTATTCTGGGCACGTTCGTTTATTCGCTGGTGAAAAAGCAGCCCTTTGCGAAGAACATCAATTTTGCAATGTTCTCCACGGCGCTTGCGCCGCTGGTGAGCGAGGTGCTCTTCCGCTATCCGGATGCGGAAATACACGGCGTGACGCTGTTGGGCGTGGCGCTGGCGCTGCTGATCGGCGTGGTGGTGGGCATGGCGATGCCCGCGCTCTGCGCCCACGCGCAGTTCTTCCACAAGGGCTACGATCTGTACAATGCGGGTCCGGCGGCGGGCTTTTTGTGTTTTGCGATCTTCGCCATCATGTATAAGACGCTCGGCGTGCAGGCGCCGGCCATCGAGGCGACATTGGGCGAGGGCAACGCGCTGTTCTGCAATAGCTTCGCGATCGCCTGCTTTGCACTGTGCCTGATCTTTGGCCTGATCCTCAACGGCGGCTTCAGGGGCTACGGCAAGCTGCTGCTTGATCCCGGCCACAAGGTGGATTTCGCGGGCAAGCACGGCATCGGTCCCTGTGCGATCAATTTCGGCGTGTACGGCCTGTTCATCGTGGCGTATTACAATCTGATCGGCGCGAAGTTCACCGGCCCGACCTTCGGCGTGATCTGGTGTATGCTCGCCTTCTGCGCTGCCGGCGCGACGCCGCTGAACGTGCTGCCCATTATGGTGGGCTACTTCATCGGTTCGCTGTTTGGCGTGAGCGCGATCAACGCGCAGGGCATCGTGGTCGGCCTGTGCTTTGCCAGCGGTCTTGCGCCCATCGCGGGTCACTATGGCCTCATCGCGGGCGTGGTTGCGGGTATATTGCACTATTGCCTGGTCACCAGCGTGCCCGCCATTCACGGCGGCTTCAACCTGTACAACGGCGGTTTCACCTCCGGTCTGGCGGCCTTTGTGCTGGTGCCGGTGCTCGAGCACTTCTTTAAGACCGTGGACGCGCGCCGTGCGGCACGGGCAAAAAAATAAAAATGGGTTTCATAGGGAGCGGCTTTCCAATGCGGAAAGCCGCTCTCAGCTTGTCAAAGAGGTTTTTAATAAGCTGGTGGGTAGGGAAGCAAGCTCCTTCGCCGCTGCACCCTCACCAGTTTTTGCTAGAATCCTTTCAGATTTTCGGGCGCAAACCTGCAAGGAAACGCCGACAATTTCTATATGCGAACTTACACCTCGTTCTGATCGCAGCTCAGCCATGCGGTAAAGCGCACGCCTGTGGCGGTGTTTTCAACGGCGCAGCGCGCACCGTGCAACTCCAGTATCAGCTTTACCAGATACAGCCCCAATCCGCTGCCGCCGCTGCTGCGGTTGCGCGATTGCTCCACGCGGTAGAAGGGCGTGAAGAGCGCTTTCAGCGCCTCGGCAGGAATGTGTGCGCCGTTGTTTTCCACGCGCAGCGTATCGGTCGAAAGCCATATGCGTATCGCCGCGCCCTCAGGGGAATAGAGCAGCGCGTTCATCAGTATGTTGTCCAGCGCGTTGGACAGCAGATCGGCATTGCCGCGCAGCTGCACATCAGGCTGGATATTGGCGGTGAGCCTGAATGCGCGCTGCGCGATCAGCTCCTCAATGCTTTCCAGCTGCGCCGCAAGCAGCGCGCTCAGATCGACCACTTCATATTTTAGCGCCGCACCGCCGGATTCAATGCGGCTGATGGTCAGTATTTCGCGGATCAGGCGCTCCATGTGTCCGGCCACCTCCAGCGCGCGCGCCAGGTATTTTTCCCGATCGCGGTAAACGCCCACCTGCGCCAGCATGCCGCCAAGCTGTCCCTTCAGTATGGTCACGGGCGTCTTCAGCTCGTGCGAGGCGGCGGAAAAGAAGGCGAGGCGCTGGCGTTCCAGCTCGCGCTCATGCTCAATATCGCGGCGCAGCGCGGCGTTGGCGCGCTCCAGCTCGGCCATTGCGCCGGACAGATTGTCCGACAGCAGGTTCAGGCTTTCCCCCAGCGCGCCGATCTCATCCCTGCGCCCCGATTGCCAGCGGGCGCTGAAATCAAGCGCGGCGATGCGGCGGGCGATGCGGCTGATCTCCGTCACGGGCCGCGCGATCAGCCGCGCATGAAAGAATGCGGCCAGCAGCGACAGCCCCGCGACGGCCAGCAGCAGCCAGGGCACCACGCGCTTCATGGCTTCTACACTCTGATTTACAGCGCGCAGCCCGCCGCGAACGGTCAGCTCCGCGCCCGTGCCGTCGGCAAAGCGCAGCTCGCGCACGCTTTCCACATCGGCGCTGTTGGAGAACGTGACCTGCTCAATGGCGTCGGCACCGGCCGCTGCCTCCGCCGGGCCCGCATAGGCCTCCTCTGTGGCGGTTTCTGCGGCCATATCGCCGATGTAGTCGCCTTCCTCGATGGTCGTTGCGGCATAGCTTACTTCGGAGGCGGCATAGGCGAGGGTATCGTGCAGCACGCGCCCGCGCTCGTCGATCAGGCAGGTTTCTGCGCCCGTCTGACGCTCGAATTCTGACAGTATGCCATCGCAGGCCTCGGGGAGCGCCGCAGAAAGCCGGTCGACCAGCGCGTCCGTCTGCTGCGCGAGCTCGCTTTCCAGCAGCGCGCTGTAACTGATGGGCGTAAGATAGGCGATTGCGCCGCAGCTTATCAGACATACCGCGATCAGCAGCGCGGCGGTCATTGCGAATATGCGCAGCGTCAGGCTGGATCTAAACCTTGTCCACACGATAGCCCACCCCCCGCACGGTATGAATGTAGCCGTCGCCGATCTTGCGGCGCAGATTCTTGATGTGGCTGTAGATCACGCGCTCGTCGCCGAAATAATCGTAGTTCCAGATGCGGTTAATCAGCATCTGATAGGTCATTACCCGCCCCTGATTTTGCAGCAGCTCGCGCAGACATTCAAATTCGCGGTTCGTCAGCTGCAATTCCATGCCGCCACGCGCGGCGGTGCAGGCGTCCAGATCGAGCGTCAGGTCACGGTAACAGAGTCGGTTCGGCGCGTCGTTCGTTCCGCAGCGGCGCAGTACGGCGGCGATCTTTTTCAGCAGCACCGGCATGGAAAACGGCTTGGAAACGTAATCGTCGATCTGAAGATCGTAGCCGCGCAGCTGCTCTGCCTCGCCGTCCAGCGCCGTAAGCATGATAATGGGTACCTTCGAGCGCCCGCGTATCCATTCGCACACGCCGAAGCCGTCCAGCTTTGGCAGCATCAGATCCAGTAGCACCAGATCAAAGCGCCCGTCCGCGAACATGTCCAGTGCGCGTAGACCGTCCTCAGCGACCTCCGTCTGATAGCCGCGCTCGTTCAGCCATGCGCACAGCAGCTCGGAAATGTCAAAGTCGTCCTCAACGATCAAAATGCGATACATGCGGCGCATCCTCCCGATACAGCGATTCTCCAGATCATAATAGCACAGCTTTTTGTATTTTGGCTGAATTTTCGCCGCAAAAATAAAATTTGCGGGGCGTTCAATGGCTGAACGCCCCGCTTTGCCAGCAAAGCCCGTTTTAGTTGGCGCGATAATTTACGGGTGTGACGTGCAGGCCAAGCAGCTTGCCGTCGCCCGCCGCGTCGGGCTGTGTATAATCGCGTATGGTCTCCAGGTCGATCTCGCCGGTTTCGCGCATGGAACAGGTGATCTTGCCCTGAAAACCATCGTCCGCGGGCGATTTACCGTCGCTCTGGCGCACATCCGTGAAATGGCGCACGCGCTTACCCATGTAGACCAGCGTGTCGCGCTCAGCGTCATAGCTCAGACCAAATTCTGCGTAGGGTGCACAGAACGCGCGCATATTCTCGGCAGAAGCACGGTCGGATTCGACGGCGGCGCTGTCCTGCACCATCGATGAGACCTCCTCGGTGGATTCGACGGCCTCGGCGGAGTTGCCATCCCAGGCAATTTCAATATCGTCGTCCCATGAGGTGTAGGTTGCGCCGGTGTAGGCTGCGCCGCTCCCAGCAGACACAGTCGCTTCTCCCGTCGACGTCGTCAGCGGCAGTACGCGGTCGGCCTCGCCGGGAGCGCGTACCGTCACGCTGTCGCGGCCGATGATGAAGGTTTTGCCGTTGGCCTGGTAGCTGCCCGCATCGCCGACGAAGGTATAGACCTCGCCGTCCAGCGCAATGCTGGTGGTCTGCGCCAGCGCAGGCACGCAGAGTGCGGCGATCATGAGCGTTGTCAGCAGGGTGGGGAACAGTTTCTTCAGCCGTTTCATATGGGATCATCCTTCCTTTCCGTTCGCTTTGGAACGATATAAGCATAGCGCTGCAAGTGGGATATGCGCTGGAGGCTGTTTGGAGATTTGCTGAAGCATGGCATTCGACGCGGCGCCTCCGGCTTGCTTATTTCCGCTGTGTATGTTACAATTAAAGAAACGATTATAATATTTACGAGGAGGTAAAGTATGAAATACGGTATACGTCTGGCAGCGCTGCTGATGGCGCTGATCCTGCTCTGCGGCTGTGCGCTGGCGGCGGATGGCGCTGATCTGCCCGATACGAAGCCATTGCCCACCGCCGTGCCCGGTCGTCCTGAGCCGCCGCTGAAGAACCCGCAGGATTATTATGAGATCTACGTCGACCAGACCGACGGCAGCGAAGAACTGATCTATATGATGCTCGACATTACAAATGACGAGGAAGCGCTGGTAGATGAGCACGGCTCGGTTACGCTGGTGGCTCAGGTGATGGATGAGCGCGGTAATTGCGTTTTCACGACCTATACCGGGCTGATGAAGTGTGAATATGGGCTGGTCATGCGCTCCTGGACGGATGCCTTCGGCGGCATGCATGTCGCATACATAACTGAGCGCGGAGAGATCAATACGACGAGCGGACGGATTACCCATGTTGATCCGGACAGTGAGCTGTCTCAGGATCTGGACGGCTACTGGCATGGCTGTTTGTTTCCCTATACCGCCCCGCAGGTGATGAACGGCATGCGACAGGATGCGGATGGAAACGCCTGCTTCCTGATTATGGATAATCTGGATCATCGCGTTGAGTATGTGGTGAACAGTGCAATGGAAATAAAGGAGTTGCGCGATTATGCGCCGGTGGGCGAGGATTGGTATCTGAGCATGGTCGTTACCCGCCGCTATGACGATTTGACCATTCCGGATGACGTTCTTGCGGAGATTTCAAAGCTGTATCAAGAGAAAATATAAACGGAGGTACTGCGGTAGCACAGCCATCCAGGTCATATGAGGCATAATTCTTAATTGAGACGAGTCGGCATATCCAAAAGGAAATGCCGACTCGTTTGTCGAAGAAAGCTAAAGTTGACCTCATCCTCGGTTACAGCGATCTTCCTGCCTGTTCCTGCAAAATGGCCTTTCCAATTTCATATAGGGCGCAGTTTCGCTCTATCTGTTATCGCTTCATTGCTGACATGATGCCACTGTACGGCGCTTTTGTCCGATTCAGCCCCACAGCAGGCTCAGCATGGGCACGATCTGCTTCTTGCGGCTCAGCACATGCGGCAGGAAACAGCCGTTGTCCTTTACCTCCACATTGAAGGCCTGGCGAACGGTGTCCTCCTCGCCGATGCACAGCAGCTGCGTCCCCTCGCGCAGCACGTCGGTGAGCATCAGCAGCATCGCGTCATATTTCTTTTCCTGCACGGTTTTCCGCATTACTTCCAGCAGCTCATCGCGGCGCTCCAGTATGTGCTGTGAGTCGATGCAGGTCACCTGGCCAATGCCCAGCTTGTGTCCGGCAATGTGGAATTCCTTGAAATCCGAAAAGATCAGCTCCGACGCGCTCTTGTTGTCACTGGATGAGGCGGCAAAAATATCGTAGCCCAGATCCTCCAGCGAAACGCCCGCAATGCGCGCCATGCGTTCGGCCATGCGCCGGTCGCGGTCGGTGCAGGTGGGGGATTTGAACATTACCGTATCCGCCACGATTGCGGAGGCCAGCAATCCCGCCATTTTATCCGTAGGTACGATGCCCTTTTCCTGATACATGCCCGCGATGATGGTGGCGGTGCTGCCCACGGGCTCGTTGCGGAAATAGACGGGGTTTGTGGTCTGAATGTCCGCCAGGCGGTGGTGATCGATGATGCCCAGCACCTCGGCCTGCTCCAGACCATATACGGATTGGGCGATCTCATTGTGGTCTACCAGCACCACGCGCTTGCGCCGTGGACGCAGCAGATGATAGCGGGAGAGCGTGCCGACCACCCGCCCCAGCTCATCCATGATCGGATAGCTGCGGTAGCGGCTCTTTAATACGATCTCGCGCACATCGTCAATGTAATCGTCCAGCTGAAAGCATACCACCTCCGTGCGGTTGCATATCCGGCTTACCGGAATCGCGTGGTAAATCAGGCGGGATGCGCGGTTTACGTCGCAGGGCGTGGAAATCACGCGCGTCTGCACGCATTGCTTCAACAGCTCCGGCGCGATCTCCGCCTGGCAGAGGATCAGCGTTTGAACGCCGGCCTCAATCGCCGCGCGCATGACCTCCGGCTGCTGGCCGCACAGCAGTATGCAGTCCGTGTTGGTGAAAATGGGCGCGTCATGCGCCTTGGGCATGGCGATGATTACCTCGCCGGATACGCTGTCGGAAAGGTTTATGCCTTCGTTCAGGTCGTGTCCCTCCAGAACGCTGAGCAGGTTGAACAGCGGCACATTTTCCAGCACCGGATGCTCGATGGAGCGCATGTCATAGGCCGCGATGTCGCCCGGCGTGAGCATGCCGAAGATATGGCCACGGTCATCTACGACAGGTATCGCCGGAATCGCTACATCCTGCAATACGCCCCATGCGCGGTTTACGGGCACTGCCGAGCTGAGCGCCGGCGGCGTGTCGTAGTCCAGATCGCGCACCTGCGTGCGCAGATTGTGGATCAGCACCGGCGGTTCAAAGCCGAAGCGCTCCAATACCGACTGCGTTTCATCGCTGATGTGCCCCAGTCGCGCAGGCGTGTACGTTCGATCGCCCAGCGCGTTGCGCAGGGCCGCATAGGCCATGGCCGATACAATGGAATCTGTGTCGGGGTTTCTGTGGCCGACCACATAAATCGTTTCCATGCGATAAACTCCTTGTCGAAATGTTAGAGTGAGCAGAATCAGCACCTTGCGGATCGACGAATCCCAGGGGCGCACGCCGACAGTTTCTTATTGTTCAATGGTATCAGATCATGGAAGGCGACAGCTTTCCTGCGCGCAGCACATCCGGCAAAGCCAAACGGCTGACTGCGCTCGTGCATGTCCCTTCTTTGTACGATGTCTTATTTTGATTATAACACAGTGGAACGAAATTATAAAGTACCTATGCTGGCAGGAGCACTGAATTCTTTTTCAGTAATTATACATTCACCCGGGCTCACGATTCTGCTGGGATCGCCTTCTGGCGAGTCATGCGCTGAGCCGCTTTTTACATCTCTGCGTCGGCCTCCAGCCGATTCATCCACTTTCGTTTGCAAAAAACGACCATGGATATGCCAAATCGGACGCATTCCTCCAGCGACAACATGAAATACACGCAGGGGATCGACAGCTTCAACACAAATGCAGCCAGCAGTCCCAGCGGCACGCCAAGACACCATGTGCCGATCAGATCGATGAGCATGACGTATTTGGTTCGCCCGCCGCTTCGGATGATCCCGCCGCCGAGGATCATATTGAGCACCTTAAACGGCGCGATCAGTGCATATGCGAAGAGGATCTGCCGCGTCAGCACCTTTACGGCAGTCTCCACTTGGTATATATCTACATAAAGCCCGCTGCTCAGGACAACTGCGGCGGAAAGAATGACGGAGCCGACGGCACCGTAGGCCAGCAGCCTTTTGGCCGCGCCGTAGGCGTCCCCGTAGTCTTCGCTGCCAAGCCGTTTTCCAACGATCACGCTTGCCGCCTGCGATAAGCCGCACAGCGCGCCGATCACCAGCCCCTGTATCGGATTGCTCAGCGTCATGGCGGCGCTGGCTTCCGTGCCCATGTGGCCGTAGATGACTGCATAGGCATTTTCGCCCAGACTCCAGACCACCTCGCAAACCAGCAGCGGCAGCAGCATGGAGAAATACTGCCGCCAGTTCAGGCGCGCTGCTGCGGTTTTCGTGCCGCTGCCCGCCTTCAGAATCGGCAGTTTCCTGAAGGCCATGAGGAGCATCAGCAGGAAATTGACCCATTGCGAGATAGCCGTTGCAATCGCTGCGCCGGTCACGCCCATGGCGGCAAAGCCGAGCTTTCCGAGGATAAGTATGTAATTCAGACCAGTATTGACGCATGCAGCCAGAATGCTTGCGCACAGTGGCAGCAGCGGCTTTTCTGCGCAGCGAAACGCGGTGGACAGCAGCGTCGCGCCGGCCATGGGGATAAATGTGGCGGTCAGCGGCAGCAAATAGCTCGCCGCGGCCTGTCGGGTCGCTCCATCCTTCGTATAAATGTGCATCAAATGCTGGGGGAACAGCGCACAGATCACGGTGAAAGCACCGGCGATTCCCATGCCGAGCAGCAGGTTCACAAGGAAGCTGCGCCGAACCTCCGCGTTGTTTTGCTGTCCCAGGTATTGGGCGATCATGATCCCGGCGACGGCACCAATGGCAGAGATCACGACTGAATAGATGGACGCAAATTTTCCCGCCAGACCGACGCCTGCGACGCAAACCTCGCCGAGCTGCCCGATCATGATTTGGTCGATCATGCTGAACGACGATTGCAGCATCGACTGCAGCGCCACAGGAATCGCCAAACTGCATACAGTTTTGAAAAAACCAGCCTTGCCCGCCATATCGCACCTCCCAGTCTGCTTACCTCTATTGTAATTGCAGAAAGCTGGAATTTCAAAGGTTAAGTGCATAACCTCCAACGAAATAATGGCGGAGCGTTTGTGCGAACCGACTAGCTGCGCCGCGCTGTGCTGCTTCGAACCATCAGCGAAACGGGCAATTTGATCTCAGGCCGGATGGGTCTGTTTTCGCGCAGCGCCCGCAGATTCTCGATCGCGAGCTTCGCGCGCAGCGCGCCGTCCTGCCTTACGGTGGTCAGTGCCGGCCGGATCATTTCGCACATGGGCGTATCGTCAAATCCGGCGACGGAGATGTCCTCCGGCACGGAAAGTCCCTGCTCCATCAGAAAGCACATCAGGTCGATGGCGTAGTGGTCTGACACGGCGAAAACGGCAGAGACATCTTGAAACTGTGCCAGCTGCTGTCGATAGTACGCCCAACGCGCTTCTCTGTGCATGGGAATCAGGAGCGGCGTGACTTTTCCGGGCGCAAAACCGTGCTGGAAGCCGCGGAAGCGCGCCTGATCGACGCCGATCTCATTGTCTGAAATGCACAGCGCGCGTTCGTGTCCCAGATCGCGGAAATGACATCCGACCTGGTATCCGCCGCCATAATCATCAATGGTGATGTTCAGAATGCGCTCAGGGTTCTTGCAGATGCCGTCGTAAACGGCGAAGGGGATGCGCATGTGGTTGCGAAGCTGCATATAGTCCTGCTCGCAAAAGCCGATCACCACGATGCCATCCATGTTCCACATCGATGCAAACTGAATGATTTCCTTTGCGCATTGCGCCTTTTTCACCATCATGAATTGCCCGCTGCACTCGATTTCCGCGGCGAGGTAATTCAGCGAGGACGAAATAAAGAAATCGTCCAGAACATGCCCCTCATACTTCTTGTGGTCGTTGATGAAAACACCGATGATCTTCGAGCTGTTCCGGGCGAGCAGTATTTCCGCCATACCGGGGATATACTGCCGCGCCTCCAGCAGCGCCATCACGCGCTGAACGGTCTCATCGGAGACTTTATTCGTTTTTCCGTGGATCACATTTGAAACGGTGGCGGTGCTTAGGCCCAGTTCCTCTGCAATATCGCAGATCCGCACGCGATCCTGCATATGTTTTCCTCCGATCTATGCGCTTTCAGTTATCTTGACATCAAGGCGACCGTCTCCACATGCTCCGTCCAGGGAAACATATCCACGGGCCGAACCAGATCGAGCGTATAGCCGCGCGCACACAGCAGCTTGACATCGCGTGCGAGCGTGGAAGGGTTGCAGGAAACATATACGATGCGCGCCAGACCGGCGTCGGCCAGCGCATTCAGCGTTGCTGCATCTGCGCCGCGGCGGGGAGGGTCGATGATCGCGGCGTCAAAACGCTGCCCCGCAGCGATCAGGCGCGGCGTTTCGCGCGCGGCGTCGCCGCAGATAAAGCGCGCGCGCCCGGCGAGATTGTTGCGCAGGGCGTTGCGCTTCGCGTTTTCAACTGCGGGCGCAACGATCTCCACGCCAACGACCTGCGCGCCCATTTTTGCCGCCGCGAGCGAGATCGTGCCCGCGCCGCAGTACACATCCAGCAGCCGCATGCCGGAGCGAATCTGCGCCGCCTCCAGCGCGATCCGGTACAGCACCTCGGTCTGCTCAGCGTTGACCTGAAAAAAGGATTGTGGGGACAGCTCAAATTCCAGCTCAAGCAGCTGGTCCGTCAGCGTTGCCGCGCCGAGCAGCACGCTGCACGCGCCGTCAAGCGCATGCGCGGGACGCTGCTTCAGGCGGCAGAAATGCGCCGATTCCAGCGCGGGTAACGCCTGCTTCATGGCGCGCGCGAGCCGCCGCGCATCATCCTGCACCGGCGCATCGGCGCAGAGCACGATGCAAAGCACACCATCGCGGTTCACGCGCGTTACCAGGTATTTGATGTGCCCTGCGCACGCATACTGCGGCAGCGCGCCGCGCAGCCAGCACAGCGCCTTAACGCTCAGCGGGTGCTGGAGCAGGCAATCGTCAATATCGACGACGCGGTGACTGCCCGCGGCGCAGTAACCGGCCTGTACATGTCCGCCGGCGCATTGCAGTGCATATTCGGCCTTGTTTCGATAGCGTTCGCATTTTGGCGACGGCTGCGTATCCGTCACGCGCGCGTCTGCGACGCCGCCCAGCCGCGTCAGCGCATCCAGCACACGCTGGCGCTTGAGCTGCAGGGAACAGGCATAGGACATGTGGCGCGCGGCACAGCCGCCGCAGCGGCCGGCGTGGGGACAGGCGCTGTCTCTGCGTTCCGGCGAAGGCTCGAGCACGCTCAGCAGGCGCGCTTCGGCAAAGCGCGGCGCTTCGCGCGTCAGCTCGACCAAAACCGTTTCTCCGGGGAGAGCGCCGCGCACAAACACGGCGCGGCCATCTGGAAGACGGCCGACGCCCTGCATTTCACTTCCCGAGCCGCTGATCTGAATCTTCAGCGGTTCCATTATTTGCGCGTCATGACGGCCATCACGTCGATCGTGTCCGCAATGCCGCGATCTGCCAGGTGCATGCCCTTCTGAACCTCGTCCAGCGGCACATAGATTTGATCCATACCGCGCACGCCGACGGCCACGCCGCTCACATCGTCATGCAGCAGGTGTACGGCCTGCGCGCCGAGCATCGTGCCCAAGATACGGTCGCGCGCCGATGGACTGCCGCCGCGCTGCAGATAGCCCAGCACGGTCGAACGGGTCTCGTGGCCGGACAATACTTCAATGATGCGGGCAATCTGGTGGCTGTCCAGCTCGCTTTCGTCAATATCGCCCAGCTCCGGATGCTGTGCAAACAGCTCGGGCAGGTTCGTGGTCAGCGAGGACAGCGCGCCCTCGGCAAATACCAGGATCATGCTGCGCTTGCCGCGCAGTACGCCCCATTTCACGCGCTCGCTTACCTCCTCGAGACTCCACGGGATCTCCGGCACCATATACAGCTCTGCGCCGCAGGAGAGTGCCGTGTGCAGCGCAATATCGCCGCAGTTGCGTCCCATCACGGTGATGAGGCTGGCACGCTCGTGGGAATCGCTGGTCTCGCGAATGCGGTTGATGCATTCACAGGCGGTGTTGAGCGCGGTATCAAAGCCGATGGTATAGTCGGTGTAGGCCAGATCGTTGTCGATCGTGCCCGGCACGCCCACGGTGGGGAAGCCCAGCTTGCTCAGCGCCAGCGCGCCCTTGTAGGTGCCGTCGCCGCCGATGCACACCAGCCCCTCGACACCCAGCGTTTTCAAATTTCGGATGGCCTGCTTCTGCTGCTCTTCCTTCAAAAAATCCAGGCAGCGCGCCGTCATCAGGAACGTGCCGCCACGATGGATGCGGTTGGATACGCTGGATGCGGTCAGTATTTCAAAATCCTCGCGTTGATCCGGACTGCGCATCAGCACACCATTATAGCCGCGCTTGAAGCCGACTACGGACATTTCCAGATCCAGCGCCGTGCGCACCACGGCGCGGATGGCTGCGTTCATGCCCGGCGCGTCTCCGCCGGAGGTCAATACGCCAATTCGCTTCATTGTCTATGCACTCCTTTGTGCGGCGAAGGAGTTGTCGCCGCAGTGAATGATGCCGCGCCCTCGGGCAATATGCCCTGCGCAGCCGTGGAAAATTGAGAAGAATACGCGCCACAGCGGGCGCTTTCCAATCAATCCCAAGTATATTATACCATTTCGGCAAGACTTGTCAAATGTAGATCTGCCGGTCAAAAAGGCGGCTGGACAGAGTCTTCGCTTTGTGGAGTCTCCGGTTTCCACCATTTAAACAAACAGCCGCGGCAAATGCCGCGGCTGTCGCTATGTGTGTTTGTGAATTACTTCAGCTCAGAGAAGTACTTAATGGTGCGAACCATCTGAGAAACGTAGGAGTTCTCATTGTCGTACCAGGACACGACCTGAACCTGAGAGGTGCCGTTTTCCAGATTCTGAACCATGGTCTGGGTGGCATCGAACAGGGAGCCGAAGCGCATGCCGATCACGTCAGAGGAAACGATTTCGTCCTCGTTGTAGCCGAAGGACTCGGTAGCTTCCGCCTTCATCTTGGCGTTGATCTGATCCTTGGTCACGGTGCCCTTCACCACGGCGTTCAGGATGGTGGTGGAGCCGGTGGGGGTGGGAACGCGCTGGGCCGCGCCGATCAGCTTGCCGTTCAGCTCGGGGAT
>CAKUOX010000017.1 GCA_934670175.1 uncultured Clostridia bacterium
GCGCACGGCGCGAAGCTGAACGCAGCGGGTAAGATCGAGGAAGGCACGAGCTACACGATCACCAACCTGGCGGAAGGCCACAGCGTGCAGACGGTTGCTATCGACGGCAGCGAGACCAACGTGGGCGAGTACCCGGGCAAGCTGGTACCCAACGGCGAGGTCATCGTAGACAAAGAAGGCAACGATGTGACCGCGAACTATGAGGTTACCCATGTAAACGGCAAGCTGACGATCACCGCACGGGACGCCGTGATTGTGGAGATCGTGGGCAACAATGCGACCTACGAATACGACGGCGAGGAGCATGAGGCGACCGGCTATAAGGTCGAGCGCATCAGCAATAGCCTGTACACCGAAGCGGACTTCAGCCTTGCAGCCGGCGTGACGGCGCAGGCGAAGGGCACGAACGTAGGCACATACAAGATGGGCCTCACGGACAAGAGCTTCGTGAACACGAACCCGAACTTCGCGAACGTGACCTTTGTCGTGACCGACGGCGAGCTGGAGATTACGAAGCGCGGCGCGGGCGAGGACAAGGTCACCCTGACAGCGGCGGACAACACCGTTACCTACGACGGCCGGGCGCACGGCGCGAAGCTGAACGCAGCGGGTAAGATCGAGGAAGGCACGAGCTACACGATCACCAACCTGGCGGAAGGACACAGCGTGCAGACGGTTGCCATCAGTGGCAGCGAGACCAATGCGGGCGTGTACCCGGGCAAGCTGGTTCCCAGCGGCGCGGTCATCGTAGACAAAGAAGGCAACGAGGTGACCGAGAACTATGAGGTTACCTATGTAAACGGTACGCTGACGATCAACAAGTACACTCAGAAGGTGACCGTGACCGTCATTGAAAACAGCGCGACCGTGACCTACGACGGCGCTGAGCACAGCGTTTCCGGCTACAAGTCCATGGCGGCGAACAACGCGCTGTATACCATCAAGGGCAGCGTCGAGGAGACCCCGACCGAGGCGTGGACTGCGAAGGGCACGAACGCGGGCGAATACCCAGTCGGCATCAAGGCTGGCGACTTCAAGAACATCAATGAGAACTTCGCGGACGTTGAATTCGTGATCGTGGACGGCGTTCTGACGATCAACCCGATCAGCGCCAAGGTGGTGACCGTAACGATCACTGAGAACAGCGCGACCTACACCTACGACGGCACTGAGCACAGCGTTTCCGGCTACAAGTCCATGACGGCCGACAATACGCTGTACGATGTGAAGACCAGCGTGACTGAGACCGAAACCGCAGCGTGGACTGCGAAGGGCACCAACGCGGGCACGTATGACGTTGGCATCGTGGCTGGCGACTTCGTGAACACGAACACGAACTTCACGAACGTTGAATTCGTGATCGTGGACGGCGCTCTGACGATCAATCCGATCACGGACAAGGTGACCGTAACGATCACTGAGAACAGCGGCACCGCAACCTACGACGGCAAGGAGCACAGCGTTTACGGCCACAAGTCCATGACGGCTGACAATGAGCTGTACGATGTGACCACCAGCGTAACCGCGACCCCGACTGAAGCGTGGACTGCGAAGGGCACGAACGTGGGCGAATACCCGGTCGGCATCGTGGCTGGCGACTTTAAGAACATCAATGGAAACTTCACGAATGTTGAATTCGTGATTGTGGACGGCGTTCTGAAGATCACTGAGGCGAGCATCAAAGACTATGTAACGCTGGATACTGCCGATGTAACCAAGACGTATGATGGCGATCCTCATGCGACCGGCACGGCGAAGGCGATGGACAAGAACAACAATGTGCTGAAGATCGAGTACAGCGCAGACGGCGAGACGTGGACGGAAGACCCGAGCACGATCACTGCGACGGATGTTGCGGACAGCAAGACGGTCAACGTGCGCGTGTCGAGCGCGAACTACGATGGCTATGTCGAGGGCACGCAGGAGCTGAAGATCACGAAGCGCAAGGTAACGCTGACGTCTGCGACGGACGGTAAGTCTTATGACGGTACGCCGCTGACGAACAGCAACGTGACGGTAGGCGGCGACGGCTTCGCGAAGGGTGAAGGCGCGAGCTACGACGTGACGGGAACGATCACGAACGTGGGCAGTGTGGACAATACGTTCACCTACACGCTGAACGAGAACACGAATGCTGACAACTACGGGATCACCAAGTACGAAGGCAAGCTGACGGTCACGGGCGATAAGATCATCCCCGAGAAGACCACGCCTAATGTTGAAAGCAACTACAAGCTGGGCGACACGATCACGTTCACCATCACGGTGAAGAATGTCAGCACGGAGCCTGTGGAAAACATCACCGTAGAGGATCAGATGGCCATCATCGTGGCGGGCGCGGGCTACACCGTATCTGCGGACGGCCAAACGGCGACGATCGACAGCCTCGCATCTGGTGCGCAGGTGGAGATCAAAGCGGGACATGTGGTGACTGAGGCCGACATCCTGGCGGGCACTGTGGGCAACACAGCGACGGTCACGTGGGATAATACCGAAAGGAACGTGACGGCTAAGAGCGACGACATCGAGGATCCGAAGAGTGAACTGAAGGTGGTCAAGGAAACGACCAGCGAGCCGAAGAACGGCAAGACCTATGCGCTGGGCGAGGAGATCAAGTACACCATCACGGTGACGAACACCGGCAACCTGACGGCGACCGACATCGAAGTGACCGACAGCCTGAGCACGAATGAGGGCAAGGTGATCGGCACGATCGCATCGCTGGCGCCTGACGAGTCTAAGACCTTCAACTTCACCTACACGGTGACCGAGCAGGACATCCTGAACGGCAAGGTGCTGAACGAGGCGACTGCGAAGGGCAAGACACCGGATGACAAGACCCCCGAAGGCAAGGACGAGCAGAAGGACGACACCGACGACATCGACACCACGCTGGAGGTAATCAAGACCTCCAACAAGCAGCCGGGCGAGAAAGCGAAGCTGGGCGAGAAGATCGAGTACACCATCACGGTGACGAACAAGGGCAATGTGTCCTATACGAACGTGAAGGTGGATGACGAACTGACCGGCCTGCACGAGACCATCGCAAAGCTGGGCGTGGGCGAAAGCAAGAAGTTCACCACCGAATGGATTGTGACGGAGGACGACATCCTGAACGGCAAGGTGCTGAACGTGGCGACCGCGAAGGGCGACGACGTTCCCGATCCGAAGGATCCCGAGAACCCGAAGACCCCCGAAGGCAAGGATGAGAAGAAGGACGACACCGAGGGTAAGAATAGCGCGCTGACGGTGGACAAGAAAACGACCAGCGAGCCGAAGAACGGCAAGACCTATGCGCTGGGCGAGGAAATCAAGTACACCATCACGGTGACGAACACCGGCAACCTGACGGCGACCGACATCGAAGTGACCGACAGCCTGAGCACGAATGAGGGCAAGGTGATCGGCACGATCGCATCGCTGGCGCCTGACGAGTCTAAGACCTTCAACTTCACCTACACGGTGACCGAGCAGGACATCCTGAACGGCAAGGTGCTGAACGAGGCGACTGCGAAGGGCAAGACACCGGATGACAAGACCCCCGAAGGCAAGGACGAGCAGAAGGACGACACCGACGACATCGACACCACGCTGGAGGTAATCAAGACCTCCAACAAGCAGCCGGGCGAGAAAGCGAAGCTGGGCGAGAAGATCGAGTACACCATCACGGTGACGAACAAGGGCAATGTGTCCTATACGAACGTGAAGGTGGATGACGAACTGACCGGCCTGCACGAGACCATCGCAAAGCTGGGCGTGGGCGAAAGCAAGAAGTTCACCACCGAATGGATTGTGACGGAGGACGACATCCTGAACGGCAAGGTGCTGAACGTGGCGACCGCGAAGGGCGACAAAGTTCCCGATCCGAAGGATCCCGAGAACCCGAAGACCCCCGAGGGCGAGGGCGAGAAGAAGGACGACACCGAGGAGAAGAAGTCCAGCTTCACGGTGGTAAAGACGCTGACGAACCTGCCCGAGAAGGAATACTTCACGCTGGGCGAGACCGCGGAATTCGACATTACCGTGACGAACGACGGCAACCTGACGCTCACCGACCTCACCGTGACTGAGCAGCTCAGCGGCGCCAAGTACGCTGAGAGCAATGCCTACAGAGTGAATGGTGCAGACGCCATCATCGCGGAGCTCAAGCCGGGCGAGCAGGTGGTCATCAAGGCCAGCTACACCATCACCGAGGATGACCTGGGCAACAAGGATCTGAAGAACGTGGTCACCGGTAAGGGCAAGGGCCCGGATGGCAAAGATCCGGAGGGCGGCGACGAAGAAGAAGTGCCGACCGACGATGCGATCAGTGTCTCCGGCAGCAAGACCTGGGACGATCAGGACAACCGCTTCGAGGTTCGCCCCGAAACGATCACGCTGCGGCTCCATGCTGACGGCGCAGAGTACAAGACCGCTGAGATCGGTGCTGATCAGAACTGGACGTACAAGTTCAGCAAGCTGCCCAAGCACGCGAAGAGCGGCGCGGAGATCGTCTATACCGTGACGGAGGATGCGGTCGTGGGCTATGAGACCACCACCGTGGAGACCGATTCCGGCGTAAACTTCACCAACACGCTGCGTCAGTGTACGCTGCATATCGACTACACCTACATCCGCCATAAGGGCGGCACGCCGCACGAGGCATTCCCGCCGGTGGATATGGTGCTCTACTACGGTCAGGAATACTCCGTGAAGTCGCCGAAGCTGTGGGGCTTCGTACCGAATATCCACAAGGTTGAGGGCGTTATTACGGAGGACACTGTGGTGCATGTCCTGTATTCGGGACTTGACTACACGCTGACCATCGAGTATGTGTATGAGGACGGCACGACCGCCGCACCGACGCATACCGAAGTGCTGAAGATCTACGACAGATATGGCGTAGCTTCGCCGAAGATTCCGGGCTATGTGCCGACCTGGGAATTTGTTGCCGGATCGATGTACGCGCACGATGAGTACTATCGCATCGTTTACAGGGCGATCAAGCCGCAGGGCGTTGGAAACATCACGCTGAACCTGGGCGATTGCTTCGAGTAAATGGGTAGGCCCGACGCATGGAAACATGCGTCGGGCGGTATCCCCGAGATCTGCGACAAAGCTCGAAAGCGCAAAATCACCATTCCGCTCGGAATGGAAACCGGCAAAACTCTGATCTGCCTTTCGGCTTTGCGGGCACAGCTGTTGCCATGCCGGAGGCACAAGGACGTCGACCGGTCGAACTCAAATGCTTAAGAATCGAGGAGCGAAGAGAATGAAAAGGTTATTGGTATGTTTGCTCGCGCTGCTGCTGGCGCTGAACGGTCTCTGCGCTTTTGCCGAAACCGAGAATCACCTCACAGTGGGCACGACCACCGCGCTCAGCGGGAATTTCTTCACGGATATGTGGGGCAGCAACACCGCGGACATGGATGTGCGCGCGCTGATCCACGGCTGCAACATGGTCGAATGGAGCTACGCGATGGGTGCGTTCCGCCTCAACAGCGCAGTGGTGCGCGAGGTGACCACCGCAGATGACAACGGAAACCGCGTCTACACCATCACGCTGAACGACGGCCTGCGCTACAGCGACGGCTCGAAGATCACCGCATGGGACTATGCGTTTTCCATCCTGCTGTCCGCAGCGCCCGAAATGAAGGCGATCGGCGCGGCAACCACCGGCGCCGACTACATCCTGGGCATCAACGATTACAAGAACTACGAGTATGACGCCGCCGACCCGCAGCCCAACGTGCTCTCCGGCGTGCGCGTGCTCAGCAGCAACAAGCTGGCCATCACCGTGCGGAAGGCGTACCTGCCCTTCTTCTACGAAATGGCGCTGCTGAACTATGTGCCCTACCCCATCTCCGAAATCGCGCCCGGCTGCAAGCTGGCCGATGACGGCGAAGGCGTCTACATCTGCAACAGTGCGAAGGACGCCGAAGAACCGCTGTTCACTGCGGAGCTGCTGCAGGAGACCATCCTGAACCCCGAAACCGGCTATATGTCGCATCCCACCGTGGTCAGCGGCCCCTATCGCCTGGTTTCCTTCGATGGCGAGACCGCCGAGTTCGAAAAGAACAAGTATTTCAACGGCAATTCCGACGGCAGCAAGCCCGCCATCGCCGCGCTTACCTATAAGACCGTGCGCAACGAGGACATGATCGCCGCACTGGAAAACGGCGAGGTCGATCTGCTGAACAAGGTCACCAATGCGCAGGCCGTGGCAGACGGCAGCGCGCTGACGAACGGCGACCACTTTGTGATGAGCGATTATGCCCGCAGCGGCTTCAGCTTCATCAGCTTCAGCTGCGAGCGCCCGACCGTCGGCGAACAGGCCGTGCGTCAGGCCATCGCGATGTGCCTGAATAAGGACGCGCTGGTCGAGGGCTATGTCGGCGAAAACGGCACGCGCGTGGACGGCTACTATGGCGAAGGCCAGTGGATGGTGCAGCTGCTCGAAGGCAAGATCGAGGCGCCCATCGTGAAGCCCGACGCCGAGACCGCTACCGAAGAGGAAAAGGCCGCCTATGAAGCCGAAAAGGCGGAATGGGATGCGCTGGAGATGAATCTGCCGACGTACGCGCTGGACGTGAACGCCGCAGCCGCCAAGCTGGACGAGGCGGGCTGGAACCTGAACAGGAACGGCGAGGCCTTTGATCCGGCAAACGACGACGTGCGCTGCAAGGAGATCGACGGTGAGCTGGTCGCGTTGGATCTGATGATGATCTACCCCGAGGGCAATGCCATCGGCGATTACCTGCAGGCGAATTTCGTGGACAATCTGGCGCAGGCGGGCGTGAAGCTCACGGTGGAAGCCGTGCCCATGACCGAGCTGCTCGAGATCTACTACCGCCAGCAGGAGCGCGGCTGCGATATGATCTATCTGGCGACCAACTTCAACGCAGTGTTCGATCCGTCTACGACCTTTGATCCGGACGACGCCTATCAGGGCGTGAACAACCGCACGGGCATTGCCGATCAGCAGCTCTACGAGCTGGCCGTGGCGATGCGCAAGACCGAGCCGGGCGACCTGCTGGGCTACTGCCGCAACTGGCTGGCCTTCCAGCAGCGCTGGGCAGAGGTGCTCCCCGCGATTCCGGTGTACTCCAACACCTATTATGATTTCTACACCGCGTCGCTCAAGGATTACAACATTTCCGCCAACACCAGCTGGGCGCAGGCCATCGTGTCCGCCAGCCTGAAGTGAAGCCGGATCGTTGAATGAAAGAAGCCGCCTGTTCTCTCCGAAGGGAGAGAACAGGCGGCTTTGTGCTTGTCAAAAGCTATTTTTGACAAGCATGTAGGCGGGGAAGCTCGCTCCCCCGCCACTGCCACCCTCACCAGTTTTTGCTGAAATCCTTTGGATTTCCGGGCGCAAAAACTGCAAGGAAACGATTTTTGCTCTGGAAAATGGGATTTCCCGCCGCAAAAATCGCCCCGTGCCCACCGTACATGCCGCTGGGCACGATTGGAAGCTCAAAGGGGCTCTGTTTGTGCTGCCCTGCGGCGGCACGATATGCTATTGAACCGCGCCAGCTCGCAAGACTTTGGCTTGACTGGTTCTTGTGTGTTAAAAAAGCGTCGCGGCTATTGACAAGACGGTGTTTAATGCTATCATAGGGGCAAGCGTGGGGATAAGCCCGCGCACATTCATCCTGAAGGGAGGCGGCAGCCATGAAGCAAACTCGGCGCATTTGGACGATCGCGCTTTGCAGCATGCTTGCCGCTCTTTTCATTCTGTCCGGCGTGCTGCTTGTTACACATGCTGGCCACGATTGCACAGGCGCGGATTGCCCTGTCTGCGCAGTCATTTCCGCTTCGCGCCGAATACTGCGCAGCCTGATTTCGACGGCGCTGCTGGGCGGCGCGGCGCTGATCATCGCGTGCCGCGTGCGCTGCGTTCTGGACGCATGGGCAGATGCGGGCTGCGTACGCACGCTCGTCGCTTTAAAGGTCAAGCTATCGGATTAATTGAATATTCACCTCGGGCGGGAGAATCCGCAGGACAGGTCTGCGCAGGCGCACAGCGCGCGCAGCTGTGTTTTGCATACCCTTCGGAGTGCCGCGCAGCGCTTCGGACGTGAAAGGGTCTCCCGATAATGCTCGATCCGCCTCAGGCTTTTGTCCGCATTTCAGACAACGGCCCTGTTTTGCTGCGCTCAAAAAAGTATAGAGGTGAATATTCATGAAAAAGATCATTGCCATTCTGATGGCTTGCCTGTTTGCACTTTCCTTTACGATCGCCCTTGCGGAGAGCGAAAATGCGCTCAGCATCGTCTGCACCACCTTTCCTCAGTATGATTGGGTGCGCCAGATCCTCGGCGACCGCGCAGACGATGTTGACCTGACTCTCCTGCTGGACAACGGCGTTGATCTGCACTCTTACCAGCCCACTGCCGACGACATCATTAAAATCGCGCAGAGCAACCTGTTCATCTATGTCGGCGGCGAATCCGACGCCTGGGTGGAGGACGTGCTGGCGACAGTGCAGAACCCCAAACTGGAAACCGTGAATATGCTCGAAAGCGTCGAGGCCAAGGAAGAAGAAACGGTCGAGGGTATGCAGGAGGAAGAGCATGACCACGATCATGACGAAGAGTTTACAGAGGAAGACATTGAAGACCGCACGCTTGCCGATTTAGCCCCCGCTTCTCTGGACAAGGAAGGCATTCTCGATATGCTGATGGGCCACGAGCATGAGGTCGAATACGATGAGCATGTCTGGCTGTCCCTGCGCAACGCAGAAAAGCTGACGCAGGTCATCGCGGACGCGCTGAGCGAGCTGGATCCCGACAATGACGCCGTCTATCAGGAGAACGCAGGAAATTATATCGCGCAGCTGGATGAGCTGGATAACCAATATAAGGACGCTGTTACGAGCGGTCAGCGCAAGACGATTCTATTTGCCGATCGCTTCCCATTTCGCTATCTGGCGGACGACTACGGCCTGACCTACTACGCTGCGTTTGTCGGCTGCTCCGCCGAGACCGAGGCCAGCTTTGAAACGATTGCGTTCCTTGCGAAGAAGGTGGACGAGCTGAAGCTGCCCGTGGTGCTGACCATCGAGGGCGACAATCATTCCATCGCCAAGACGGTGGTGTCCAGCACGCAGGAGAAGAACCAGAAGATTCTGGTGATGAATTCCCTTCAATCCGTGACTGCAAATGATATTGCAGACGGTGAAAGCTATCTGGGGATCATGACTGAGAACCTTGAGGTTCTGAAGGAAGCCCTGAGCTGATGCCTGTAACCGGGGCGGCTGGTCCCCAGCCGTCCCCATCCGATTCGGGCAAAAATTCAGAGTGAAGGGTGTGAATGTCAGTATGCAGATCATTTGTAAGAACGTATCCCTCGGATACGAAAACCATATCGTTTCAGAAGGCATCGATTTCACAGCGGCGCAGGGCGATTATCTGTGCATCGTCGGCGAAAACGGCGCGGGCAAGAGCACGCTGATGAAGACGCTGCTGGGGCTGCACCTGCCGCTTTCGGGAAAAATTGAATTCTCGGACGGACTGAAGCAGAACGAGATCGGCTATCTGCCCCAGCAGAACCATTTCCAGCGCGACTTTCCCGCCTCCGTGCAGGAGGTGGTGATTTCCGGCTGCCTGAATCGCTGCGGGCTGCGTCCGTTTTATTGCCGCACCGAGCATGAGATGGCTCGGGCGAATATGGAAAAGCTGGGTATTTGGCCGCTGAGAGAACGCTGCTATCGGGAGCTGTCCGGCGGTCAGCAGCAGCGCGTGCTGCTGGCTCGGGCACTGTGCGCCACGCGAAGGCTGCTGCTTCTGGACGAGCCGGTTTCAGGACTCGATCCCAGCGCCACGGCGGAGATGTACGCGATCATCCGCCGCCTGAACCGCGATGAGGGCATTACCGTGCTGATGATTTCTCACGATGTTTTTGCTGCCGCGCGGGAGGCCAACCACATTCTGCACCTTGCGCACCGGCCGCTGTTTTTCGGAAGCACAGAGGACTATCACAGGAGCGATGTGGGGCGGGCGTTTCTGCGCATGGAAGGAGGCGAGCAGACATGAGCATTTTTGAGACGCTTTCTGGGTATTTTCAGTTTCCGTTTGTGCGCTATGCGCTGGTTGCGGGCGTGCTGATTGCGCTGTGCTCGTCGCTGCTGGGTGTGACGCTGGTGCTCAAGCGCTTTTCGTTCATTGGCGATGGACTTTCTCATGTGGCGTTCGGCGCAATGGCGGTTGCGACAATCATCAGCGTCAGCAACGATATGCTGATCGTCATGCCGGTGACGATCCTCAGCGCGATTCTGCTTCTGCGCAAAAACGGCACAAAGAACGTGCGCGGCGACGCAGCGCTGGCGATGATCTCCGTGGGCGCGCTGGCGTTGGGCTATCTGATTCTCAACGTATTCTCCAAATCCGCCAACCTGTCCGGCGACGTGTGCTCCACGCTGTTCGGCTCCACCTCGATCCTGACGCTGAAGGCTTCCGAGGTGTGGCTGTGCGTCGGTATGTCCGTGCTGGTGCTGGTTGTTTTCACGTTCTTTTACAACAAGATTTTTGCAATTACCTTTGACGAGAGCTTCGCCGCCGCGACGGGCACACCCACCGGCATATATGATTTAGCAGTGGCTGTCGTCACTGCGGTGGTGATCGTGCTGGCGATGAATCTGGTGGGTTCATTGCTTACCTCCGCGCTGATCGTATTTCCCACGCTTTCAGCCATGCGCGTGTTCAAGAGCTATAAGCGCGTTGTCGTCTGCTCGGCGGCGCTGTCCGTGTTCTGCGCGGTGTTCGGCATATTGTTTTCCATTCTGGCATCCACGCCCGTGGGCGCAACCATTGTGGTGACGGATATTCTTGCCTTTATGGTTTTTTCAGCTATCGGAACGTTCAGGAGGAAATGATGATGAAAAAAGCGCTCTTTATCGTGCTGTGCGCCGCCGCGCTGGCACTGGCCGGCTGCGGACGGAAGGAAACGTCGGATACGACCGCAAGCACATTGACGACGGTTGTACCGACTGTACAGACCGAAAGCTCGACCGCCGCGCCTATTTTCAGCGAAGCAATGGACGCGCCTGCTTCCGAATCCTCCGCCATGGAAATCGATCTGACGAGCATGAGCTCCACCATGGTGTATTCCTATGTGTTCAATATGCTCAACGCACCGGATGATTTCATCGGCCAGAGGTTCAAAATTCGCGGCACCTATGACGAACAATACTGGGATCAGACGAACCTGACCTATCATTATATCGTCATCGCCGATGCGACTGCCTGCTGCGCGCAGGGGCTGGAATTCGTACTGACCGATTCCGGCGCCGCTTATCCCCAGTTGGGCGAGGAATTTGAAATCAGCGGTATCTTCGACACTTATGAGGAGGATGGGCTGAATTATATTCGGATCGACGCGGATATTATAACCATATAAGACTGAACCGGAGCCATCAGGCTCCGGTTCAGCGGTTTCTTACTTTAATAAGGCGCGGCAGGGTCAGGCTAAGCGCCCTGTCCTGCCAGACCGTCGATGCCGACGCTCAGCGCGGCGTAATCGCCGATTGTGTCGCCCAGCTGCGCAGGCACCACGCGGCATACCGCGCGCGACAGCGGGAGCGCTTCGCGGTCGATCACGCGCTGCATCGCATCGCGGAAATGGCGCTCGGCGCGGGCGAAGATGCTGCCTACCACGATGCGCTCCGGATTCAGCAGGTCGATCATCATTGCAAAGCATGCGCCCATGCGCTCGGCGCTCGCATGCAGCGCGGCGAGCATCCGCTCGTCGCCCGCGTCGGCGCGCTGCACGGCCTCGCGCGCGCTCACGCCGCCCGTCAATTGGGCGATGCCCGCGCCGGAGCAGAAGCCCTCGTAGGAGCCGCGCTTGCCGTAGCCCTCGGGGCCGTCCTTTTCGGCGCGCACATGGCCGATTTCACCGGCCATGTCGTTTGTGCCGGAATACAGGCGGCCGTCCAGTATCAGCCCCGCGCCGAAGCCCGTGCCGCAGGTGAGGAACACCATGTTCCGGCAGCCGCGCCCCGCACCGAAGCGCCATTCGGCCAGCGCGCAGGCGTTCGCGTCGTTTTGCACGAAGGCGGGAATGCCCAGCTTTTCCTGAAGATAGGCGACGATGGGCACTTCGTCCCAGCCGGGCAGGTTCGGAGGCGAGAGTATCAGCCCCCGCGCGGAATCCAGCGGGCCTCCGCAGCTCACGCCCACGGCGGCATACTGCCCCGCCGGACGCTGCGCCAGAAGCGCGTCGATCAGATCGCGCCAGTCCGGATAATCGGCGGTCTTTATTTCATAGCGGCTCAGAATCTCACAGTTCTCCGTGCCGCTCACCAGCGCGCACTTCGTGCCGCCGATGTCCAGCCCCAGGTAGAGCGCGCTCATTTGCAATCTCCAAACAGCGCCGCTTCCACGCGCATGCACAGCTGATGGTACAGCGGCAGGTGCTTTTCCTGCACGCGGTAGGTCTCCGTTTCATCTACGTTGAGCAACACGTCGGCTTCAGCCTTCATCAGGCCGCCGCTCCTGCCCGTCAGCGCGATGCACCTGCCGCCCAGCGCGTGCGCGGTCTTCATTGCGCGCAGCACGTTCTGCGCGTTGCCGGAGGTGGAAATGCCGATCAGCACGTCGCCCGGGCGGCAATACGCCATTACCTGCTGGGCGTAGGGCAGCTGACCGTCCTGATCGTTCGCCACGGCGCCGATGAGCGCGTTGTTCGCAGTCAGGTCGATGGCGGGCAATCCCAGCTGGAGCTTTTCCGCCCACGGCTCGCCGATTTTCTCGATCAGGTCGCGGGGCAGCGGGCGCTTGCTCATGAAGCCCTTCACCAGCTCGCCCAGAATGTGCGCGGAATCTGCGCCGCTGCCGCCGTTGCCGCAGATCAGCAGCTTGCCGCCATTTTTGAAGCATTCGCACAGCATTTCAACTGCGCGGTCAAGATTTTCATGCATGCTTGAAGCCCTCCCCATTCGTCGCCGCCATCACCCGCGCGTAAAGGTTGGGGATGGACACCTTGTGATCTACCACGAAATGCCAGCCCACGCCGCCGGTGGATACCGGACGGTTGACGATGTTCTTGCGCGGGCGGTAGTAGTAGTTGGGATCATCGTAGCCGATGTTCTTGTGATAATCGCCCAGATCGATCAGGTCGAAATTCGCGGTGGTGATGTCGCGCACAGGATAGCCCAGGTTGCGCGTGATGGCCAGCGCCTTCAGGAATACCTCCGGCCCGATCACGCCCGAGCCGAAATTCAGGAACACGCCGCCGTCCAGATCGGCGATGGAACGGCAGTATTTGTGGAAATCGATGCCGCTTGCCCGCCCGATGGCGGTGAAATCGCAGGTCGGATGCTCGTGGATGATGTCCGTGCCCAATGCGATGTGGTAGGTGGCAGGAATATCCATCTGGTAGGCCTGATAGAGCACACAGTCGCTGCGGTGCGGGAAGCGCTCGGGGTGGCGGTCGATGTATTCCGCCAGCGCGCAGCCGTAGCCCCGCGCCTGCCCCTGAATGATGGCCTCGTTCATCCAGCCGCCGGTCTCCTCCCACATGCCGAAGGAGCCGTCCTCAATGGCGGTGGGAACGTGCTCGGACGTGCCGCCCAGATACGCCAGCTCGAAATCATGGATCGAGCATGCGCCGTTGCCCGCGATGTGCGTCACGATGCCCGCGCGCATCAGCGCGATCAGATAGCGGCTCAGCCAGTTTTTGATGACGTGCGCGCCCATGGACAGCACCACGGGCCTGCCGTTCTGACGCGCCTTCACGATGCGCGCCACCAGCGCGTCAAAATCCGGACAGTTCCATTCGGGCACGGGATCCACGCCCGGCGTTTTCAGATCCTCGATCTTTACGATGTTCACGCGCTCGCGCGCCGACCAGGTACGGATACCGGAAAAGTCCAGCTGTTCATCCCTGCGCATTGTTTTTTCCTCCGAATTGCTTGATGATCTCTTCGGCGCTCGCCGTGCCGGTCTGCCCCAGCTTCTGTATCGTGACCGCCGAGGCCAGATTGCCCAGCGCCGCCGCCTCGCCCAGCGCCGCGCCCGCACCCAGCGCCAGCGCGCATGCCGACAGGAAGCTGTCGCCCGCGCCAACGATGTCCACCGGCGGCGCGACCTTCTGCGGCAGCGCATGCGTCACGCCGTCCGCACAGGCGCACAGCGCGCCCTGACTGCCCATGGTGATGATCGCGTCCGCGCCGGTCATGGCGCGCAGCGTCTCGGCGACGGGCAGGTAATCCGCGGGCGTCACGGCGGCGGGGGAAAGCCGCGCCGCTCGCGCCGATTCCAGCTCGTTGGGCTTCACGATGCAGCCGGCGAAATCGGCGATGTGCTCGCGGCTGTCCACGATCACGCGCTTGCCGTCGCGCGCCAGCGCGCACAGCGCCGCGCGCACGCGCGGCGTGACCACGCCGCTTGCCAGCTGATCGGACACGGCGATCACATCCGCGGCCTTCGCGGCCTTCGCCAGCGCCGCCAGCAGAGTCTCCTCCTGAGCAGCGCTCAGCGCCTCGCGGTTTTCAAAGTCGATGCGCGGATCCTCATAGCGCACGCCGCCGTAGCCCATGCGGTAGGGCTTGACGTAGCAGGGCGTGACGCGCCCTTCGAACACCGGCGCGCAGTCCATTTCGAGCCCCGCCTCCCGCATCAGCCTGCGGGCGATGTCGCCGCGAAAATCCACGCCCAGCGCCGTGACCGGCGTGACCGCCGCGCCCAGCGCGCGCATGTTGTTCATTACGTTGCCAGCGCCGCCCAGCGCGTATTTTTCTTCCACGATGGGCAGGTTGTGGTGCGGCGTTTCGCGCGAAAGCTGCGAAAGGCGCATGTCCGCCATCCAGTAGGCGTCCACGCATACGTCGCCGATGACTGCCGCCTTCACGCCTGGCACGGCCGCAAGCAGCGCCTCCAGCCGCGCCCTGCTCAGTTGAATGCTGCGCATATAGCTATCCCTCCTCCGGATAAAAGGAAAGTTTTCCGTCAAATACATGGGCGATGGCCAGCGCCAGCGCGCCGATCAGCGCCGCCTGCTCGCCGAAGCTCGCGCGCTGCACTTCTACCTGGCGGCAATCCTGCGCCAGCGCGCGGCGGTTGATGCGCTGCATCAGCATGCGGATCATCATTTCGTCGGCCTGACGGTCGGCGTGCTGGTACAGGTAGATCAGCTCCGGATCGAATACATTGACCATGTTCGTCAGCGCACAGGAAAGCGCGTCGCAATATTCTTCGGCGGCGGAGATCGCTTCGGGCATGCCGCCCGTCGCCGCGCGCCAGATCTCCTCCCAGTGCCGCACCGGCATGGGTGCGCCCTGTGGAAGCCGCGCGCGAATGTGGCGCAGCATGCGGTCGGTGCTGGCATAGAGCTCCAGACAGCCGCAGCTGCCGCAGGGGCATTTCGGGCCGTTCAGGTCGATGCTGGTGTGGCCCATTTCGCCGCCCAGCCCGCGCGCGCCGGTGTACGGTCGGTCGTTGATGATAACGCCGCAGCCGATGCCCTCGTGGATCAGCAGAAACAGGAAGTTTGCGTGGCTGCGCCCCTCGCCCAGCAGCTTTTCCGCCTGTGCCGCCGCCATGCTGTCCGATGCGAAGAACACCGGCAGACCCGTATGCGCGTGCACCGCCTCCACCACGGGCACGTCGTGCAGGCCGAAGAAGTTCGAGGGCGAAAGTATCGTGCCGCGCTCCTTGCTGACCGGCCCCATGGCCGCCAGCCCGACGCCCAGTATGCGCCGGTCAAAGCCGCAGCACACCGCGTCAATGCCGTCCAGCATCATTTCAAGCAGCGCCATCTCGCTCATATCGGGCGCGTAATCGCGCTGCTCCAGCCGCAGTATGCGCGCGCGCAGGTCGCTCAGCGCCACCTGTACGTTCCAGCGCGTGATCAGCACGCCCAGCACGCAGGGAGAGCTGTCCGCCAGATCCAGCAGACCCGCCTTCCGGCCGGGGCCGCCGGAGCATGGATGCTCGCGATCCGTCTCCTGCACCATGCCCATTTCCGCAAATTCGGAAATGATGTTGCTCACGCTCATTTTGCTCAGCTTCGTGGCGCTCGCCAGCGCGCCGCGCGATATGAGCGGGTTTTCTACAATTGCCCGTAAGACCAGGCAGCGATTGGCGATCTTCAGGTCTACGGCCGACTGGCCGGTGCGCACATCCATGCTCCCGCGTTCCCTCCTTTCCGGCAGGCTTTAAAATATCAGTAGACATCAGAAATATGGGGCTGCCTGTTGGCAGCCCCGCGATCGTCTGTCAGGGATTAGCCCAGCAGGCCATTGTCCGCGATGTACTGCGCGGTCAGCATGGTGGCGCCGGTATCGACATTTTCGAACTCGGTGGTGCCATTGGTCAGGTATTCGATGGCGGTCTGGATGCCATAGTAGCCCATGTTGTAGGGGTTCTGGGCGGTGGTGGCGACCAGGTAGCCGTCGGCAACCAGGTTCAGGATGGCGTCGGACTTGTCGAAGCCAACGGCCAGAACCTTGCAATCCTCGCCTTCAGCCTTGATGGCGTTGCCGGTGCCCACGGTGCAGCCTTCATTCGCGCCGAACAGAGCTACGCAGCCGTCGGTGATGAAGTTGGTGGCAGCTTCCTGAGAACGGGCGGCGTCGCCGTCGGTGTAGACGTCTTCCAGGATTTCGAAGGCGGTGCCTTCAAAGGCCTGACGGAAGCCGGTAGCGCGCTGCTGGGTGGAAACGGTGGCGGCATTCACGTTCACGATGCCGATCTTGCCCTCGGTCACGCCAGCTTCGGTCAGTGCGGCCAGCAGGGTTTCGCCAGCCAGCTTGCCCGCGGCGGTGTTGTCGGTGGCCAGGGTCTGCAGAGCGACGTCGGAGTTGGCGGGAGAGTCAACATAGATGAACTTCACGCCGTCGGCGTTGTACTGCTCGATGGTGGCAACCTCGGTGTCCGGGCCGTTGGAGGCCAGCAGGATCACGTCTGCGTTGTCAGAGTAAGCATTGTTGATGCACTCGATCTGGGCGGCGTCGTTCTTGCCGGTGGTGGGGCCAGACCATACATAGCGGATGCTGAGGCCGGCATCGGTAGCTTCCTTAACGGCAGCCTGAGCGCCTTCGTCAACGGATACCCAGTGCATGTCTTCCAGGTCCATGGTGATCAGGTAGATGGTGTAGTCCTCGGCGAGGGCTGCGGCGCAGGTCAGAACCATTGCCAGTACGAGAGCCAGTGCGAACAGTTTCTTCATAAATCTGTTCCTCCTTTTAATTTATTAAAACGCCTTGCAGCATTTTAATTCTCAATGTCCTTATGCCTTCTTTTTGAAGGACAGCTTGCCGGTGCGGCGCACCACGTCGATCAGAACCGACAGGATAACGATCGCACCCACGACCACGTTCTTCAGGCCGACCTGCGTGTTGAGCATCTGCAGGCCGTTGTCCATGACCGCCCACACACTCGCGCCCGCCAGCACCGCCGACAGGATGCCCGTGCCGCCCATGGTGGAAATGCCGCCGATAACGGAGGCCGCGACCGCGAAGGTCTCGTAGGAAATGCCCGCGTTCATCGTGCCCGTGCCGGACTGTGCGCAGGTGATCAGGCCGGTAATGCCCGCGCAGAACGCGGATACCAGATAGGCCTTGATGATCGTCAGCGGTACGTTTACGCCCGAGAGCTTGGAGGCCTCGACGTTGGAGCCGATGGCGTAGATGTGGCGGCCGGTGCGCGTGTAGGAGAGGATGAAGTTGAATATCGCCCAGAGCACCAGCGCGATCCAGAAGGTATTGAAGATGCCCAGCGTCTTGCCGTAATAACAGAATTTCTGCACGCTTTCAGCGGCGGCGCGCCACTTGCTGCCGGCGGAGACGATGGAATCGGTGTTGACGTTGTTGTTCACCAGCTGCGCGATGCCGCGGCAGATGGTCTGCGTGCCCAGCGTGGCCACGAAGGGCGGCAGCTTGCAGCGCGCCACCAGCTCGCCGTTGATCACGCCCACTGCGAGGCAGGCGACCATGGCGATCAGTATGGCCAGCACGGGGTGCGTGCCGTTGCAGATCAGCGTGGCGATCATCATGCAGCTCATGCCGACCACGGAGCCGATGGAAAGGTCGATGTTTGCGGTAATGAGCACATAGCCCTGGCCGATACCCACGATGATCCACGGCGCGATCTGGCGCAGCAGGTTCGCGATATTGCGCTTGCCCAGGAAATTCGGATTGTTCCAGTAGAAGATGGCGCAGAGGATAATCAGGCCTGCGAACACCGTGAGCACCTGACCCACGCCGCGCGCGGATACAAATTTTTTGATCGGATTCTGCTTCTTGCTGTTTTCCATTTCGAAATGCCGCTCCTTTCGCTTAGCCCTCGACCCTCTTGGAAGCGTCGAGCTTGGACTCAAACCGGGTTGCGAGTTCCAGTATCTTTTCCTGGGTGGCGTCCTGAATGTTCATTTCGCCGGTGATGCGGCCGTCGCACATTACGATGATGCGATCCGCGATGCCCAGAACTTCCGGCATTTCGGAGGAAACGAATATGACGGAAATGCCCTGCTGCTTCAGCTTGTTCATCAGGTGGTAGATTTCCACCTTCGCAGCCACGTCGATGCCGCGCGTGGGTTCGTCGAATATCACCACGCGGCTGTCGCGCGCCAGCCATTTTGCCACAACGACCTTCTGCTGGTTGCCGCCGGACAGACTGCCGGCGTCCACCTCGTCGTTGGCCATTTTAATGGAAAAGTTTTTGACCGACTGTGCCACCATCCTGCTGACCTTGCGGCGGTCAACCACACCGATATGCTTCGAGCTGGCAATATCCAGATTCGGCAGCTCGATGTTGGCGCGCACGGACAGCTTGGTGCACAGGCCGTCCTTCTTGCGGTCCTCAGGCGCGAGCACCAGACCGTTTTTAATGGCGTCCATCGGGTTGTGGATCGTGATCTCCCGGCCGTCTATGAAGATCTGGCCGGATTCCTTGGGATCCACGCCGAAGATCGCGCGCGTGGTCTCGGTGCGCCCCGCGCCCATCAGTCCGGCAAAGCCAAGGATCTCGCCCTCATAGGAGGAAAAGGATACGTCGCGCACCATGCGTCCGGCGTTCAGATGCTTTACCTCCAGCACCTTCTTGCCCTTTTCGCAGTGCACGCGCGGGAATTTTTCCTTGATCTCGCGGCCGACCATGTTGGCGATGATGTCGTTCATCGAAATGGCGTTGAACGGCGTTTCCAGAATGAACTGGCCGTCGCGCAGGATGGTCACGCTGTCCACGATGTGCTGCAGCTCCTCCAGACGGTGGGAAATGTACACGATGCCGCGCCCCTCACTCTTGAGCTGGCGGATGATGCGGAACAGCTCCTCGATCTCGTTCGAGGTCAGCGCGCTGGTCGGCTCGTCCATGATCAGCACCTTCGCGTCCGTGGAGAGCGCCTTCGCGATTTCGACCATCTGCTGCTTGGAGACCTGCAGATCGCCCACGATCGTGGTCGGGGACAGGTCTATGCGCAGGTTTTCCAGAATTTTTCCGGCCTCGCGGTTCATCTCGCGCTGCGAGAGCACGCGCATGCCGCCGATTTTTTCGCGTCCCAGGAAAATGTTTTCAGCCACCGTCAGATGGCGGCACAGGTTCAGCTCTTGGTGGATGATGGAAATGCCCATCTCCTGCGCCTTCTTCGGCGTGAGCGCATCTACCTCACGGCCAAAGATGCGAATGGTGCCCGCATCCTTGCCATATACGCCGGAGAGCACCTTCATCAGCGTGGATTTGCCCGCGCCGTTTTCGCCCAGCAGCGCCATCACCTCGCCGGAACGCAGCCTGAAGGACACATCGCTGAGCGCCTTCACGCCCGGAAACTGCTTGGTGATGCCCTGCATCTCGATGATGTATTCACCGCTCCTGTTCTCCATAGTCACCCGCACTTCCTGACGGCTCGCACCGTCGACAGTTGATTTGTAAAACTCTTTTACAATATGGGTATATTATAACACACGCTTTACGTCGTTGTCAATAGGTCGAACGGCGGCGCGGCAAAAATTTCATTCGAGATGATTTGTTAAATTCAAATCGAGCAGAGAATTATGTATTGACAAAGCGGTGCGCAGGCGGTAATGTGTTCGTGTTCGATATTGAGAAACATACGATTGCGCGGAGGAAAATAATTTATGAACGCCAGCTATCCGGAGATCATCAACCCCGATTACCCCCGTGGGCATTTCAAATTTGCGCTGTTTGATTTTGACGGCACGCTCAGCCTGATTCGCGAGGGCTGGCAGAAGATCATGAAGGGCTATTTCTATGAGGCGCTGTCTCAGGCGCCCCGCGCCGAGGATGAGGCTGCGCTTCGAGCCTGCATCGACGAGTTTGTGGACATGAGCACCGGCAAGCAGACGATCTACCAGTGCATTTCGCTGGCGGAGGAGATCGAAAAGCGCGGCGGCACGCCGCTGGATCCGCAGGACTACAAGGACGAATATTCCCGCCGCCTGCTGGAGGAGGTGGGGCATCGCATTCGCGGGCTGGAGGATAAAACCATCGACCCGTCCGAGCTGCTCGTGCCCGGCGCAATCGAGATTTTGAAGGAGCTGTCCAGCCGCGGCGTGCGCATCTTCATCGCCAGCGGCACCGACGAGATCTACGCCGCCCATGAGGCCGAGCTGCTGGGCGTGACGCAGTATCTCTCCGCGCCGGTCTACGGCGCGCAGCGCGACTACAAGTCCTTTTCCAAGCGGATGATCGTGGAGCGCATTATCCGCGAAAACGGCCTTCAGGGGCACGAGCTGGTCGGCTTCGGCGACGGCTTTGTGGAGATCGAAAACGTGAAGGAGCGCGGCGGCTTTGCCGTGGGCGTCGCGACTGATGAAAAGCACCACGACGGCCGCGTGGACGCCTGGAAGCGCGAGCGGCTGATCCGCGCCGGCGCGGACGTCATCATTCCCGATTTCGCCCGCGCGGCGGAGCTTGCGGCGTATCTGTTCCCGCAGGGCTGAGCTGCGCGCTGAGAAGGATATTTGCAGGACGCCGGTATATAAAATGCAGCCGCCCGTTTGCTTCTCTGATATGGAAGCAAACGGGCGGCTCAATCCATTGCCAAACCCCGCAAACGCAGAAATTTCCTGAACAACTTCAGGAGAAGTTGAAATTTCTGCTTGCATCGTCAACGCGAGCTGCAAAATCGGTTACATACGTTGAAGCAGTCGCGCCACTGCAGCGACCTGCAGGCGCGACCAGCCCGCGCTGGAATCCAAAGGATTCGCGCGGCGCTGCCGAAACCCGCTTTGCGGGTCTTCGGTGCGTATTATGTATGCGCCCTCATTTGCAGCCCGCGTTTCCTTGCCTTGCGGTTTTTTTCAGCGTCTGGTTGTGTGCGCCTGGAGGACGAAGCCCCGTCAGAAATGGATGGTGTCGGGGTCGATCGCGGGCTCGCAGCAGTTGAGGCCGGAAATGAGCGCCATATCCTCCGGCGCTGCACGGGATTCGGCCAATGAATGAGGTAAAGATCCAGGTATTCCAGCCCGAGCTGGCGCAGCGTCAGCTCGAAGGCCGCCAGAGTGGCTTTATAGCCGTGGCAGACGCTGCGCAGCTTGCTGGTGATAAACAGCTCTTCGCACTCAGCGCAGGGGAGTTGAGGTGCGGGTATTGATGAGCATGATGACTAGAAGGATAAAGCCCTGAATGACTGAGCGCAGTCCCTGTACGATATTGAACGCCTGAAGGATGTTATTGAGAATAATCATCACCAGTGCGCCCAGAATACCGGCGATATAGCTCCCCTTGCCGCCTGCAAGGTTGGTGCCGCCAATGGCGACAGCCGCTACGGAGAGCAGCGTATAGCTGTTGCCCATGGACATGGTCGTGCCGCCGTTGTAGCTGACCAGCAGCAGGCCGACCAGTCCGGCTACCATGCCGCTGATAACGTAGGCGGCGATGCCCAGGCGCGTTTCATTAAGACCGCAGATGCGCGCGGCGCTCGGGTTGTCGCCCACAAGGCGCAGCTTGCAGCCAAAGCGGCTCTTGAGCAGAACGAGCTCCGCAATAATTGTGATGCCAAAGCCGATCAGGGTCATATAGCGGATGGGTTGAACCATTACGTTGCACAGGCTCTTCAGCGCTGCACTCAGGTGCGCCGGCGGCTGTCCTCTGGTAACCAGCATCGTGAAGCCGGAGATCACATCTGCCAGGATCAGCGTCATGATCAGTGCCGGAATATGAATGACCTTGATGCCAATGCCGTTAATCAGGCCAAAGCATCCGCCGAGCAGCATACCTGCAATGCAGCCAACCACTACGCCCAGTCCGGTTTCCATCGGCATGATGGGGCAAATCACGGCGGTCATTGAGGCGATAGCGCCTATTGAAAGATCGATTCCGTTATCACCGGCGATGATTACCGTGTTCTGTGCGACGGACATCAGTCCAAGAATACTGCTGGACATGAGGATACTGCTGATATTTCGAATGGATAGAAAACCGTTTGCCACGATTTGGCCGATGATCAGCAGTACTGCGGCGGCAATCAACGAAGGCAGAAACATGCGCAGCTTCGCGCTTGCCAGAATCCGCTTTGATTTTTTAACGGCGTTTCGCATGCGGCTTCACTCCCTTCTTTTCACGCTGCTTGCTCACCAGAATTGACAAAATGACGCACAGGAGCAGGATCAGCGCTTTAAGCAGCGTCTGCGAATAGGCGTCGAATTTCAGAGCGACGATCAGATTGGTCAAATACCCCAGAAAGAGACAGCCCAGAATACTGCCGACAACATCGCCCTTGCCGCCTGAAAGCGATACGCCGCCGATAACGGCGCCAGATATGGCGGTCATGCCCACGGACGAACCGATCAGCGGGTCGCCCGCACCGATCATGCAGGTCATGCACAGCGCGCCGACGCCGGAAGCGAAGCCCGCAAACGCATAGGCGAACAGCTTGACCTTGCGTACATTGATGCCTGAAAGGAAAGCCTTGCTTTCGTTGTTGCCTGTGGCGTACAGCTTCAGGCCGTTTGGCGTGCGCTTATAGAGTTTCCAGATCAACACCACGGCGGCCACCCAGAACACAACGATTGGGATGCCCAGCGGCTTTTTGTAGAATGCGAGCAGCAGCGTGGTATCGATTGTTCCACCGGGCGTCGGCAGGATCAGCAGTGCCAGACCGGCAAAAATGGTGGAGGTAGCATAGGTGGTCAGCAGAGGCGTTACCTTGAGACAGGCCACGATAGTGCCGTTAAACAAGCCGGCAGCAGTAGCGGCCGCCAGGGTGATGAGCACTGCCCAATAATAGGGCATACCGCCGGTCATCAGCCGCACGGCCATGACGTTACACATTGAAACCAGCGCGCCCAGCGAAATGTCAATGCCGCCCGTAAGGATGACCACCGTCACGCCGATGCTGACGCATACGGTCATGGCATTGGTGTTCAGAAAGCTGGCAATCAGCGATGGCTTCCAGGCGTTGTTTGTGACAAAGGAATTAATGATAAGCACCAGCAGCAGCAGGACCAGGGAAGGAAAGGCCGCCCACGAAAGCACTTTGCGGGCGCGTTGCTTTACTGCATTCATGATATTTTGCTTCCTTTCGATAGCGTTGCCGAGATGATATTGTCCCGCGTGATCTGCTGACCCTTCAATACCGCTACGATATTGCCTTCGTACATTACGATGACCCGCGCGTTCGGCGTGACCGTGCACAGCTTGGCCAGTTCGTCATCGTCGCTGGAGACGACGATCATGGAGGTTCCCTCATCGGAGAGTTTTTTCAGGATTCCCTGCATTTCGCTGCGCGCATGTACGTCGATACCCTTGGAAGGATCGTCCGCCAACAGCAGCGCCGGATGCGTGTGCGTCCAGCGGCCAAAGATGACCTTTTGCTGATTGCCGCCGGAGAGGGAGGTAATGCCCTGGAATTCCGAGGCGTATTTCACTTCCATATCCTTGAGCACCTGCACGGGCGTGATCCCACGCTGGCACAGGATCTGCTCTTGCACAACGGCTACATTTTCAGCCAGATTGTGCTGGCGGAACGAGCCCTCTCGCTCGCGGTCGCCGGAGATGAACGCAATTTTGTTGTATACGGCGTCGCGGGGATTGCGAATATGCACCAGCTTGTTGTCCATTTCGATGCTCAGCGCACCATTCAAACCATGAAGTGCGCGCACAATGTCCGACTGGCCATGCCCCTGAAGGCCCGCTACGCCGATGATTTCGCCCTTGCAAATGTCCAGATCAATGTGCGTTCCGTAGCGTGCAATGGGCAGATCGCGCACGCGAATGAAAACCTCGCGCTGCACCTCCATGTCGACAGCCTGCGTTCTTGCGGCGGGCGTTGTCTGCTGCCTTTCGCCAATCATCAGCGCGAGCAGATCGTCATCGTTTACGTCTGCCATATTGCAGGTCTCAACTATTTCGCCGTTTCGCATTACGGTAACGCTGTCACAGATGTCGTGCAGTTCCTTCATTCGATGGGAAACGAAGAGAATGATCTTACCTTGCGCCTTGTACTGATCTATGATGTGCTTTACGGTCTGCACATCCTGTGCGTACAGCGCAGAGGTGATCTCGTCGATCATCAGAATATCGAAATCCTGAAACAGCGCCTTTCCGAATTCTATCAGATATTGTTCGTTTAATGCGAGTTCCGCTACGGGGACGTCAATCTTGTCTTCGAGTCCTAATGCACGAAGCACCTCCAGGCTGCGCCTGCGTATTGCTTTAAAATCAGTAAAACCGCCCTTGCGCTTTGGAATGGCGCACAGCGCGATATTTTCCGCAACCGTCAGATTGGGCAGTATGCTCAATTCCTGCGATGTGGCGACAATGCCGATGCGCTTGGCGGCCTTCGGCGTGTGCACATTTACTTTTTGCCCGTCGATATAAATATCGCCGTGATCCTGCGCGATCAAGCCGGAAGCGATTTTGATCAACGTGGATTTTCCCGAGCCGTTGCCGCCCAGCAGCGCGCGGACCTCACCGCTTTTGACACACAGGCTGGCGTTTTTCAGCGCCTGCACGCCGCCAAAGGCTTTGGATATTTCCCTGAATTCAATAATCATCGGCATTTCCCCTAATATCGAAAAGAATAAGAAAGCAAGCAGCCCGGCATGTTTATGCCGGGCATGCCATATTCCCAGGAATTTATGCTGCGCCGTCGAGCATGGAAGGAATTACTCGAACCAGCTCTCTACAACTTCGCGATCCAGCCAGCCGTCAAGCGCTGCCGTATCCTCTTTGTCCTTGAGCATTTCGAGCGCCTCGTCCAGCGTAAGCGCCTTCGTGGTGGGATAGTTTGCCAGCCACGGTGCATTCTGGTCGCCCTCGAGGGTCACGCAATAGTAGGGCGCGACATAGACGGCGTTGACCAGGCTTTCGTCCATCATGTTGGGCTGAAGCACGCCTTCCTTGAATTGCTTACCCTGTAGCAGGTTTACAGCCACGTCCAGGCAGGTTACGATCGTGCCGGGGTCGTAGGAAACGGTGCAGGAATTCATGTGCTCATAGCCCTTCCAAGCCTTCAGGAAGCTCTTGGTGTTGTCGCCGGTCAGCAGGGTGGGCTCTACGCCGGCATTCTGATAGGCAGCCAGAATGCCATCGCCCATCACGTCCTGCGCCAGCAGGCCGTCGAACTGATCGCCGTAGGTGGACAGGTAGGTCGTCATAACGGCCTGCGCGTCGGAATTGGACCAGTTGCCGGGCGCGGAAGCAATGATCTCGATGTTCGGATAGTCCTTGAGCAGATCGTCCACCGCCTGCAGGCGCTGGTTGTTGCCGGCAAAGCCGTCCACGCCAGTGATGCTGACCAGCTTGCCGCCGTCCTTCAGCTGTTCAAACAGCCACTGCGCCAGAATGTGCATCTGATCATAGCAACTGCCGCCGATGTTGTAGGTGCCCTCGTAGGCCGCAGCCTCGTTGGCGATGATTACCAGAACGTCGTTGGCCTTCGCCAGTTCCACGACGGAGCTGACGCCCGTGGCGGAGACGCACCAGATCAGCAGCGCGTCGATGCCGCTGTTGATCATGGCGATGCACTTGTTGATCTGATCCGTCAGGTCGGCGGAAACGGTAGCCACCTGATAGTCGGCCAGAATACCCTCAGCCTTGTATTCCTCGGCGCGCATGGTGAAGTCGTCTACAAACTGGGCGCACCAGGAATTGCCGAAGTTTGCCGTGCACATGCCGATGGAGAAGCCGCCCTTTTCCTCAGCCAGCGCGCTTACGCCCAGCAGGCAGAGCGAAAACGCCAATACCAGAGCCAACAGTTTTTTCATGATAGTTCCTCTCCTTTTTAGTACGTTTGCCGTTTATCTCAAATTATTTCCGGGAAATCCCGTTCGGCGCCATCGGGAATTCTGAATTCATGCCCCGGAATAATTCGATCCGCTTTTTCACGAATGGATGCGTAGCTCTCATATACCTTTTGGCTGTCGACCATTATGTTGGTCTCCATATTCAGGTTAATATTTTCAAGCGCGCTGGCAATATCTCCGGCGACGCACAGCGTGCCCTGCTCCGTATTCAGCAGAACGCTCTGGTGGCCGTAGGTATGGCCGGGCGTTGGGATGACGATCAGGCCGGGATAGATTTCCGTTTCTCCATCTAGGAATTTCCACTGGAAGTAGGAGATAACCTTCTTGCTGAAATAGGGTTCATAATACAGATGCGCTGTGCCGCGTACTGGATTATGTGCCGCTATCCATTCCGTGCGCTGTACATAAAGCGTTGCGTTTTTAAAATACTGGTTGCAGCCGCAGTGATCAAAATGCAGGTGTGTGTTGATAACGGCATCCACATCCGCCGCGTCCCAACCCATGGCACGCTTGAGCGCTACGAGCGTCTTTTCCTCCGGCTTCTGATGTGCGAACGGCTCAGGCCCATTTACAATGGGTTCCAGCTCGTCAATGCCGGTGTCAATAACCACCTTGTGTTCGCCGTCCGTGGCAGCGACGATCCACATGGGCAGCTCCACAGCCTTGCCGTTGCCGCCGAAATGCAGTATGCCGCTCATCGAACCGCTGATTGTGCCGACCTGTATCGCCTTTACTTGCCATTTCTTCATTTTATCACCCTCCGTATATCGCTGAAATGGTCTTTGTAATCGTTTTCATTATTCTGTTACTTATTATATCATACACAAAATAAAAATGTCAATGGAGGAGATTGACATTTTTGACGGGTATATTATCACTTGCGTTTTTGGCCGGCCTTGCCCGCCGCCGCCCATAGCCCTGGGGCGCTTGACTTTGCCGCGTGGCATCGGTATAATAGGTATGACTGTTATTATCGGTGTTTGGAAAGGTATGGTTTGATATGGTATATAAGTATAAGACGCACGGAACCTGCTCGCAGATGATCCTGATCCAGGCGGAGGGCGACACGATCGAGCATGTGGAGTTCATCGGCGGCTGCACCGGCAACACGCAGGGCGTATCGCGGCTGATCGAGGGCATGAAGATCGACGACGTAATCGCCAAATGCAAGGGTATCCAGTGTCGCGCGGGTACGTCCTGTCCGGATCAGCTGGCGACTGCGCTGGAGGAAATGAAGCAGAAGCAGGCGCAGGCCTGAAGCAGGCGGGAATAGGATATGAGAGCACGCAAGACAAACGGCGCTTCCGCCGCCTACACGCCCAATATGGACGCGCCCACCGCAAAGCGCAGGGGCAATCGCGCCGCGTTCGGCCTGGTGCTGACGCTGCTTTTGCCGCCGCTCGGGCTCGCCTATCTGTGGCGCGCGGGCGTTTTCCGCACGCGCGGGCGCATGATACTTACCGGTATCGCCACGCTGGAAATGGCGCTGATTCTGATGCTGATCTTGCCCGGGCAGCAGCTGAACGCGGACGCGCCGGTGCCCGTGGCGCCTGCGGCTGCCACGCTGGCGCCCGATGACGGCGTGGTGACGGCGCTGACGAACATCGACAAGGTGCTGGCCGAAAAGCAGGCTGAGCGCGACGCTGCGGCGGGCGTGGAGACGCCCGAGCCCACGACGGATCCCGTGGCGTTCGCCGCCGAGCAGGAGGCCATCCTCAACACCACCGTCTATTCCGTGTACGGCAGCGGCGCGAGATACTATCACAGCCAGGAGGTCTGCGGCACGCAGAGCAATCGCCGCGCGCTGACCGTGCGTGAGGCCATGAATGAAAACATGGGCCCCTGTCCGAACTGCGATCCGCCGGTTTATATGGGCTCCGGCAACTGAATTAGACGGCAAATGTCCGATTAAAGTCATAATATTATTCTTGACCTTCGCATAGAACCATTCTATCATTATAATAGAATGGTTCTATGTGTTTGTATGCCCATTTGGGCGTCAGACGCGGCGAACGAAAGAGGAGGGCATACCATGTTTTGCTCGAAATGCGGAAAAACCATCCGAATGGAGGATGAGGTTTGTCCAAATTGCGGCGCGCCTATCGGCGATAACCGCTTCGGGGGTCTCCCCTATACGTCCGCGCAGTTCACCGTTGCGCCCGGCCAGCCGGAATCCGGCAAGCTGGGCAGGGATGCGGTGAAGGATTATACCCGAACTACCTACACCGGCATGGCCGATGCGGATCAGGACGCGGGCGACGTCGGCAGCCGCACGACCTATCGTCCGGTCTATGAGGGCGCTTCCGCGCCGGAGCGCGTGCGCCGCGATATGCGCGCCGCCATCACGCCGGATGAAAACGAGGCTCAGGCCGAGGACGAGCCGGATCCCTCGCCCGCATATCCGCCGCTTTCCGGCGCGGCGCGCGAGGCGCTGGACGAGCTGGACGAGGAGCTGCGCCCCGACGGCGAGATCGATCGCAGCCAGTTTCGCGTCCGTCCGATCCAGTCGGCGGGGCGCGCGGGCATTTCCCGCGACGTCAGCGAATATATCCGCAAGCTCGAGGATGGCTCCGGCAGGCGCGCGTCGCGCCGCCGCGCCGTATATGAGGCCGAGGAGGATGAGCGCGACGCCTATGCCGCGCAGGATTACGCCGACGCTGAGGATTACGCCGAGGACTACGCCGATTACGGCGACGACGGCGATTATGCCGAGGATGACGGCGATTACGCCGCCCCGCGCCGCGGCGGCGTGGACCTGAGGCGCCTGGTCAAGGTGGTGGGCGCGGTGGTCGTGGCGGCGCTGCTGATCACCGGCGGCATCGTCGGCCTGAGATATGTGCGCGGCAAGGGCAGCAGCGCGCCCATCGAGGGCGTGACTGAGAGCCTCTACACCGAGGGCATCGCCCTGGTGAAGTCGCACACCCAGCAGGATTACATTGACCAGTACGTCGCCAAGTATACCTCGGACGGCAGTCTGGCGCTGGATACCGCGCTGCAGGCGGACAGCACCGCCATCGCCGCGCTCATACCCGCGCAGCCCGCAGCCAACGATGCGACCTTTATCTCCGCGCTGCAGGCCATTCAGGACAACATCGCCAGCGCCATCACGATGGACGCACTGGCGGTGGAGCGCAGCGGCTCCGCCAACGACGCCGACCATGACGCGCGCTGGCAGATCATCAACAATTCTATTTCGCAGCTCGAATCCGCTACCGCGGCCGCAGAGCTGACCGGCGTGATCAACGCGCAGGTCATTACCGTGGTCAGCGAGACGCCCGAGCCGGTGGCGACGCCCGAGCCGGTGGTCTACCGCTCGCTGCAGAAGGGCGACGAAAACAACGATGTGTATACGCTCCAGACGCGCCTGCTCGAGCTGGGCTATCTGAAGGAGGGCGTGGACGGCGCGTTCGGCAGCAAGACGGCTACCGCCGTCAAGCTGTTCCAGGAGACCGCCGGCCTTGAAGCGACGGGCATTGCCGACAACGATACGCAGACCCGCCTCTTTGCCGACGATGCACCCTACGCGCCCGGCGCGACGACGCCCCAGCCCACAGCGGAGCCTACGCCCGAGCCCGCAGCCACGGAGCTGCCTATCCAGCCCGCCGAGGCCGCTGATTCCGGCGCAGCGCAGGCGGATCCGCTCTCGGCGGATACGCAGATCTGAGGCGCATGTTCGAGGGCAGTCTCCGAAGGGAGGCTCAGACCGCTGACAAACCCTGCAATCGCAGAAATTTCCTGAACAACTTCTGACAAAGTTGAAATTTCTGCTTACTTCGTCAACGCGGGCTGCAAAATCGGTTATATACGTTGAAGCAGTCGCGCCGCTGCAGTGTCCTGCAGGCGCGACCAGCCCGCGCTGGAATCCAAAAGGATTCGCGCGGCGCTGCCGAAACCCGCTTTGCGGGTCTTCGGTGCGTAATATGTATGCGCCCTCATTTGCAGCCCGTGTTTCCTTGCTTTGCAGTTTTTTTCAGCGTCTGGCAGTCTGTTGAGCCGGAGGGACGTGCGCTCCAGCTTCAAAAATACTGAAAGGAAGATGCCCATGGCCAGACCGATCGTTGCCCTGATCTACGATTTTGACAAGACGCTTTCGCCCCGCGACATGGAGGAATACACCTTCCTGCCGGGCATCAACGTGGAGCCGGACGCCTTCTGGGGCAAATGCGCCGAATTTTCGCGCCAGCACCAGATGGACGGCATACTGACCTACATGTACCTGATGCAGCACATGGCGCAGGGCAGCGGCATGGAGCTGACGCGCAACGCGCTGCGCGCCCTGGGACAGGGCGTGGAATTTTTCCCGGGCGTGGAGGACTGGTTTGGCCGCATCCGCGAGATCGGCAGCCGCGTCGGCGTGGATGTGGAGCACTACATAATTTCTTCCGGACTTACGGAGATCATCGAGGGCAGCCGCATCGGTCACGAATTCAAGGCCGTGTTCGCCGCCTCCTTCTGCTACGACGCGGCGGGACATCCGGTCTGGCCGTCGTCGGCGGTGAATTACACCACCAAGACGCAGTATCTGTTTCGTATCAACAAGGGCATACTGGATGTGACCAACGACCGCGATCTCAACGCCTTCACGCCGGAATACATGCGCCGCATCCCCTTTTCGAACATGATCTACATCGCCGATGGGCTTACCGATGTGCCCTGCATGAAGATGACGCGCCAGAAGGGCGGCTTCTCCATCGCCGTGCACCCGCCGGGAAAGACCGAGACGGCGGATGATCTGCTGCTGCAAAACCGCGCGGATTTCTCCGTGGAAACGGATTACACCGCCGGAAGCGAGCTGGAGCAGGTGGTCGCCATGCTGATGAAGCGCATTCTGGCGGCCAGCGAGGTTTCCATGGCGCATGCGCTTCAGGTGCAGCGCGCGCATCGCCGCCGCGGCAATCTGGATGCGCCGCTGGATATTCCCATGCGGCGGGGCCTGGAAGACGAAGAAATGGAATAAGGAGCTTGGGAAAATGATACGCGATCTCAGGCCGGAGGACCGGCGGCAATACCTTGAAATGGCGCACGATTTTTACCATAGTCCGGCGGTGCTGCATCCGGTTCCGGACGCCTGCCTCGAGCGCTCGTTCGACGAAATGATGCGCTCCGGCGACTATATGCGCGGCCTGATTTTTGAAGAGGACGGCCGCACGGCGGGCTACGCCGTCATCAGCAAGACCTTCACGCAGGAGGCCGGCGGCCGCGTCGCGTGGGTGGAGGAAATTTATATCCTGCCCGAGTTTCGCGGGCACGGGCTGGCGCACGAGCTCTTCGCCAGCCTGCGCGAGCTTGAGCCCGCCGCGCGCTACCGGCTGGAAATAGAGCCGGACAACCTGCGCGCGAAAAGGCTCTATGCCGAAATGGGCTTTTCCAGGCTGGACTATGAGCAAATGGTGATGGACGTCTGATGCTGCTTTCGGGCTGCTCCGCGCGGCTTGAGCGGAACGCGGGCCCGAGCCGCAGTCCGGCGCGTTTCAATCTGAGAAAGGTATGATCGCTCAGGACGCTGTGCGTGTTTTCATTTTATCAGGAGAGCGGCGTCAAAATTTCGATACAGAGCTGTATAAAACCGGCGCAAACAGCCGACGATAGAGGCATGATTTCCTTAAATCGCAAAGGGGGAGTTGAGCCTTGATTCGTCGTTTTTTTTGCGCGCTGATCGCGCTTATGCTGGCGCTCTGCTGCGCCGCGCGCGCCGAGGGCGTGTACGATTTGATCCGTTTGCAGGTGGTGGCGGAGGATGATTCGCCCGAGGCGCAGGCGCTGAAGCTCACGCTGCGCGACGCCTGTCTGGAATGCTCGAGCGTCTGCCTTTACGGCGCGCAGGGCACGGACGCGGCCTACGCGCGCCTGAACGACCACGCGGAGGACTTTGAGGCGGCATGCCGCCGCGCCGCGCGGGCGGCGGGCTATGCGGGGAAGATACATGTGGAAGTGGGCAGCTTTGATTTTCCGGATCGGCTCTACGGACGGCTGCTGGTGCCCGCCGGCGAATATCGCGCCCTGCGCGTGACCATCGGCACGGGTGAGGGGCACAACTGGTGGTGCGTGCTGTACCCGACGCTGTGCCAGGTGGACGAATCGGCGCTGGACGTGCAGTCGGTGCTGGATTGGCTCGCGCAGCGGCTGGGAGGCGGCCGATGAGGCGGGCGCTGGCACTGGCCGCGGCGCTGATGATGACGCTGTGCCTGACCTGCGGCGCGCTTGCGGCGGTGATACTGGAGGTGGGCAGCAAGGGCAGCAACGTGGTCAAGGTGCAGCAGCGGCTCATTCAATACGGCTACATGACCGGCACGGCGGACGGCCGCTATGGCGAGGCCACGCGCAACGCGGTGCTGCGCTTTCAGCGGAAAAACGGACTGACGGCGGACGGCCGCGTGGGCGCCAAGACCGCCGCGGCGCTGGGCGTGACGCTTTCGGGCGGCAGCGCGTCCTCATCCTCGGCGTCCTCCGCGTCCACCAGCTACGTCTCCTCCGACCATCGGCTGCTGGCGCGGCTGGTGTACGCCGAGGCGCGCGGCGAGAGCTACAAGGGGCAGGTGGCCGTGGCGGCGGTGGTGCTCAACCGCGTGAGCAGCGCCTCGTTTCCGAATACGGTATCGGGTGTGATCTACCAGTCCGGCGCGTTTTCCTGCGTGAGCAACGGCTCCATCAACTGCACGCCCGACGACAGCTGCATCCGCGCCGCGCTGGACGCGCTCAATGGCTGGGATCCCACCGGCGGCTGCCTCTATTATTACAACGCCAAAACCGCCGCCGACAGCTGGATCTTCTCCCGCACGGTGCAGACGGTGATCGGCAACCATTCCTTTGCCATTTGAACGGGGGTGCGCGGCCATGAAACGGGCGAGGGGCTTTGATTTCAGAATACTGGCGGCGGTGCTGGGCGCGCTGACGGCGGCGCTGCTGTTGCTGGGCGCCGCGCGCACGGCGGAGCTGGCGCGGGCGGAGGCGAAGATCGCCGCCGTATATCAGAAGGCGTTCTATGAGACCTGCGAGCTGACCGAGGGCATCTCCGCGAATTGCCGCAAGCTGCTGGTGGCGGCGGACGATATGCAGATGCAGGCGCTGCTGGGCGACATCAGCCGCGACGCGCAGGGCGCGGCCAGCGATCTGGCGCTGCTGCCGCTCAGCGACGGCACCGTGTCGGCGACGCTGAAATTCATCAACCAGACCGAGGATTTTGCCGCCAGCCTCTCTGAAAAGCTGGCGGCGGGCGTCGCGGTGAGCGACGCCGACCGCGAGACCATGGCGCAGCTTTCCGAGAGCGCGGTGCGCTTTTCCGTGGGGCTGAACCGCCTGCTGGAGCGCTACGAGCGCGGCGAGGCCAGCTTCACCGGCGCGGAATATGCGGACGGCGCGCTCGCGCCGCTGACCGGCAGTGCGGGCGACTACCCCACCCTGCTCTACGACGGCCCGTTTTCGGACGGCGCGACGGCGGGCAGCTATCAGCTGCTGGAAACGCTGCCGGAGGTGGATCTGAGCGGCGCGCGCGCCAAGCTCGAGGCGTTTATCAGCGCCGAGGACGTGAGCTATCAGGGCATGAGCCACCCGGAGGTGGATGTGTATGAATTCAGGCTGCGCAGCGGCGAATACAGCCTGTCCGCGGGAGTGACGAAGCGCGGCGGCGAAATACTGTACATTCTGCCGGACGAAGGTGTGGGCGAAACCAACTACACCGAGGCGCAGCTGTTGGACGCGGCGAAGGCGTTTCTCATCTCGCGCGGCTACGGCGCGATGGAAATGAGCTATTACAGCCGCTATGGCGGCATACTGACGGTGAACTACGCCGCATCGCAGGATGGCGTGATCCTCTATTCCGATCTGCTCAAGCTGCAGCTTTCCATGAAGGACGGCAGCGTGATCGGGCTGGATGCGAAGAGCTATCTTAAAAACCATGTGCCGCGCACGATCGGCACGCCCGCCATTTCGCAGGACGAGGCGATGCTGCGCGTGGGCGCACGGCTGGCGCCGCTGTCGGCACGCCTGTGCCTGATTCCGCAGAACAATTCGGAATACCTGTGCTACGAGGTGCTGGCGGCGGACGCGAGCGGCGAATTTCTGGTGTATATCGACGCCCAGACCGGCGTCGAGCGGGAGCTGATGCAGGTGCTCTCCCGCGAAAATGGAACGCTGGTGATGTGAGGAGACATGGAAGGAACGCTCTATTCACACCGCAGAGCGCAGGGGCATAGGATGCAGCAGCCCTTCTATGCGGAGCGTGATCTGATGATAATGCGCGGAGATCTGTTCTCCGCCTGCCTGGATCCGGTGGTAGGGTCGGAGCAGGGCGGTATTCGTCCCGTGCTGATCGTGCAAAACGATGTGGGCAATCGTTACAGTCCCACGGTGATCGTGCTCGCGGTCACGGGCAGGGTGAATAAGACCCGCCTGCCGACCCATGTGCCGGTGGAGGCGGAGGATACCGGACTTCAGAAGGACAGCATCGTGCTCGCCGAGCAGATTCGGACGCTGGACAAGCGCCGCCTGCGCGAGAAGATCGGCTGCCTGAAGCCCGAGGTGATGCAAAAGGTGTCGGAGGCCATGCGAATTTCGCTGGGCTTTCAGGGACAGTAAAGAGGATTGCCGGTTCTTACACCGAAAGAAAGGGGGCTGGGGAGCATTTCCACCAGTCCCCTCAGTCTGTTACAGGTAGCGCGAGTAGCTCGGACTCGAAAGAATGGACAGTGAGGCAAAGGTGCCCGTCAGCGTGAGGATCAGCAGGATGACCGCGGCGATCAGCACACCGATGAAGAACGAGCGCGCGTAGTTCCTGCGGTTGATGTTCTCGTTGTTCAGGGAAAAGACGATCAGCAGAATGAGGCCGATCAGCGGAATGGAAAACAGCAGAGAGTAGCCGAAGTATCCCCAGGGCGACATCGGGCGGAAGCGTTCTTCGCCCTCATAACCGTATTTGTTCATAAGTATCCCCTCCTGATATATGGCAAATCGCCTGATGATGATTATACACAAATACGATGAATATGTAAAGACATGGCGGCACTTCACTTTGTGATTAATGGATGCTTAACGCAATGTGGAACGGCTCCGCCCGCATATTGCAGCAAACGATCCGACAGTTTTTCCGCGTTGCAAGCGCGGCGGTTTTGTGCTATCATTAAGCCATATCTACGAAAGAAGGATGTTCGATGCCGTTTTGCTCCTTTGGCGAAAACGCCGCCATGTTTGATATGACGCCCATAGACAATATGTTCCTGCTGGAATATATGCCGGGCGCGCCGCGCGATTATGTGTGCGTGTATCTTTATGCGCGCATGCTCTGCCTGCATCCGGAGCTGGGCGGCGGCATACGGGATCTGACCCGCGCGCTGAACATGGATGAGGACGCGGTGTTCGAGGCCTTCGCCTACTGGGAGCGACAGGGGCTGGCCGAGCGGCTGAGCGACAATCCGCCCAGCTTCGCGCTGCGGCCGGTGCGCAGCGCCATCGAGCAGCGCAAGCAGGTGGACGAAACGATGTATGCCTACCGCGAATACGATTTCGCCATACAGGCGCTCTTCGGCGGCGAAAACGTCGAGGCGCGCTACCGCGTTATGGCGAACGACTGGCTGACCGTGCTCGGCTTTTCGCAGGAGGCGGCGCTGATGCTGCTGGAATATGAAATGCGGCTGCCGGGCGGCAAAAAGCAGGCTGCGGTGTTCCGCCGCGCCAACAAGCGCGCCGCGGAATGGGCGGAAATGGGCGTTAAGACGCCGGAGGCGGTGCAGCGCATGATCGACGGCGAGGATCGCATTTACCGGCTCTCGGCGGGTGTGCTCAAGAAGCTGTCTATCAAGCGCGCGCCCACTGAGGCTGAGCGCACGCTGGTGCGGCGCTGGCTGGGGGAATGGAAATTTTCGGAGGGCGACGTGCTGGATGCCTGCGCGCAGACCACGAACGCGCGCGCGCCGTCCTTTGCCTATATCGATAAGATACTCAGATCCCGCTACGAGGACGGTCCGCTGGAGAAGTATTACGACGGGCTGCGGGCCGCGCTGCGCGAGCTGGGCGCTGCCGTGAAGGAGCCTACGCCCGACCAGCTGCACACCTACGCCGATCTGGTGGCGCAGGGCTTCGAGGAGGCGACCATCCTGCTGGCCGCCGTGCAGTGCGCCCGCAAGCGAAAGTACCGCTTCGAGGATCTGGTGTGGATGCTGGGGCGCTGGGGCGAGCTGGGGCTGTTCACCTGCGCCGCAGCGGAGAAATATGTGGCGGACATGCAGCAGCTCACCGCCGAGGTGCGCGCGCTGCTGGAGCAGGCGGGGCTGTCCCGCCGGCCCACGATGGACGATCTGGAGCGCTACGAGGAGTGGAAGCGCCTGTATTCGCCGGAGCTGATCGCCTGCGCCGCGCAGAACGCGCGGGGCACGCGCGCGCCGATGGTGTATATGGCCAAGCTGCTGGAGATGTGGCGCGCGGAGGGCGTGACCACGCCGGAGGCCGTGGCGGCGCGCCCCAGGCCCAAGGCGATGCCTGCCGCCGCTGCGGGCGCGAAATTCGATTATCAGCAGCGCGAATATAAGGAAGAGGACTTTGGCCGCGACCGGTTCAACGACCTTGAGCGGCTCTATGGGGACGGAGGCGACGATAAATGACGAAAACGGAGGCCATTCGCGCCGCACAGGCGGAGTTTGCTGAAAAGCGCAGCCGCGCTCAGCGCGAGCTGGACGCGCGCATCGACGAGGCGTCGCGCATCGACCCCGAGATCGGCCGCCTGCGCGCCGAAAACGCGCATCTGGCCGTGGACGCTCTGCGCCGCATGACTGCGCTTACGGACATGGACGCGCGCCGCGCCGTGGCGGAGGATATGAAAAAGCGCGGCCTTGCCAACAACGCGGAGATTCGCCGCCGCCTGACGGCCGCCGGACTGGGCGCGGATTATCTGGAAATGCGCAGCGAATGCCCCCTGTGCCGCGATACCGGTCTGGTGGGCGAGGCGCCGTCGCGCTTCTGCGAGTGCTTTGAGCGGCGGCTGCGCCTGCTGCAGTTCGAGGATGGCAGCATGGCCAGCACGCTGGATCAGTGCTTTGAAAAATTCGATGAGAACCGCATCCCCGAGGACGGCAGCCAGCGCCGCCTGCTGAATATGGCGCGCCGCGCCTGCGAGGATTACGCCGATTCGTTCCCGAAAACGCGCTTTGCGAACCTGCTGCTTTCCGGCTCGGGCGGGCTGGGAAAGACCTTTCTGCTGAATTGCGTGTTCGAGCGCGTGATCTCCCGCGGCTTTTCCGCCGCGCGCATCACCGCGTTTCGCATGCTCGAGGCCATGCGCCGCCAGTGCTTCGGCGCGGCGGACGGCGAGATGGGCTTTGATCAGCTGCTTGAAGCGCCGCTGCTGCTGATCGACGATCTGGGCTCCGAACCGATGATGAAGAACATCACCGTGGAATATCTGTTCACGCTGCTCAACGAGCGCATGGCCGCCGGCCGGCATACGGTGATCGCCACGAATCTGTCGCCCGTGCAGCTCAAGGAGCGCTACGGTGAGCGCGTGGCGTCGCGCCTGCTCGATCGCTCGAAGGGATTGCTGATCCAGCTGGAGGGAAAGGATCTGAGGCTGCTGTGACGTCCGTCGCCCTTGAGGTTTTTGCCGCGCTCGAAAAAATGGGCGTCGCCTTTGACTATCTGGAGCACCCGCCCGTGGTCTCCATGGCCGACTGCGCCGAAAACGATGCCCGGCTCGGCGCGCTCACGCCGAAGAATTACTTTCTGACCACGAAGAACCGCCAGCATTTCTTTCTGTGCCTCGTGCGGCCGGACGCGCGCTTTCGCACCGCCGATATTTCACGCCAGGCCGCGTCCTCGCGCCTATCCTTCGGCACGGATGAACAGATGGCGCGCCTGCTGCGCGTGCATCCCGGCGCGGTCAGCCCGCTGGGGCTGATCTTCGATACGGAAATGTGCGTGCGCCTGCTGGTGGATTCGGCGCTGTGCGGCGTGGAAAGGCTCGCCTTTCACCCCTGCGACAACAGCGCGACCCTCGCCATGCGCGGCGCGGATTTCTTTTCGCGCTTCCTGCCCGCCGTGGGTCACGCGCCGCAGTTCGTGGAGATACATGATTTCCTGTCCCAGACTTAAATCAGCAATGAAATATATTTGATATAAAATCGTAAAACATCTTGACATCGGAGACATAAAAGTGTAAAATAATGTCATGATTCAAGGTGATTTGCGGATCACTGTCAAATACGGAAATGGCGAAAGGACGAGAAACCATGAAAAAGCATTTGAAGAAACTGGCTGCGCTCGCACTGATTCTGGCCATGCTGTGCTCTGGCGCGCTGGCGGCGTCCTATGGCGCCAGGGTGCTGCCCAGCGCCATGCGCGTGTACAGCGGCAGCAAGCAGACCATCGGCGCGCTCAAGCAGGGCACGAAGGTGACGGTGACCGGCGTTTCCGGCAGCTGGGCGAAGCTGCGCTATAAGGGCAGAACCTGCTATGCACATCTGCAGGATCTGATGTTCAACAAGCGCGTGAAGGCCGTGGCGACCCGCGATACGCACATCAAGTTCGTCACGCGCGATTCCTATCGCCAGAGCAAATACTACGACGGCACGCTTACCGCGGGCACGCAGGTGTATGTGGCGGGCAAGAAGGGCAGCTCCGCGCTGATTACCAACGCTCAGGGCAGCGCCATCGGCTATGTATCGAGCTCGGCGCTCAGAAAAGAATAAGCTCAAGCCTCATTAGCCTCATTGGCGATCAGACCGACCTTCGGGTCGGTTTTTGGCTTGTCAAAAAAGATTTTGACAAGCCTGTGGGCGGGGAAGCACGCTCCCCCGCCACTGCCACCCCCACCAGTTTTTGCTAAAATCCTTCGGATTTTCGGGCGCAAAAACTGCAGGGAAACGATTTTTGCTCTGGAAAATGAGATTTTCCGCTGCAAAAGTCGTCCCGTGCCCACCGTACACGCCGCTGGGCACGATTGGAGATTCGAGAGAGCCTTTCGTCAAACTGAGGCTGGCCTTCGGGTCGGTTTTTTTATTGGGATAGGGATCGGCAAGCCATGCGGCTGCGCGCGCCGCGGGGAGCTTACAGCGGTCGTTGCTCAAAATTACAAAATGTGAATATGAATGTAATGCGGTCTATAAAAATTGTCAAAAATATGGCATTTTGCTGCAAACATGCGGCCTGAAGGGAATTTGATCGACAAAATCGAATATGGTACTTGACGGAAACGAAACACGGGATATATAATATGGTAAAGTAAGCAGAACCTTTTTTGCTGCTGCCAGAATTTTTCCGAAGAAAGCGAGAGTGCCATGGCGGAGTACATACTTGAGCTCAACAACATCACCAAGATATTCCCGGGCGTGAAGGCGCTGGATCGGGTGAGCTTTAACCTGAAGCCGGGCGAGATCCACGCGCTGGTCGGCGAAAACGGCGCGGGCAAGTCCACCTTTATCAAGGTGCTCACCGGCGTGCACCAGCCGGACGGCGGCGAGATCATTCTAAACGGCGAAAGGGTGGTCATGTCCGACCCCATCGTCGCCCAGAAGTACGGCATCGCGGCCATCTATCAGCACGCCGCATCGTATCCGGATCTGTCGGTGGCGGAAAATATCTTCATCGGCCATGAATTCAGGAACGGCCCGTTTATCAGCTGGAAAAAGGCCAACCGCGAGGCGAAAAAGCTGCTCGACGCCGTGGGCGCGGACTTTTCGCCCACTGTTTCCGTGGGCAGCCTGTCGGTGGCGCAGCAGCAGCTGGTGGAGATCGCGAAGGCGCTTTCGATGAATGCGCGCATCCTGATCATGGACGAGCCGACCGCCGCCCTCTCCCGCCGCGAAAGCGAGGAGCTGTACGCCATTTCGCGCAGGCTGCGCGACCAAGGCACGGCGATCATACTGATCTCGCACCGCTTTGAGGACATTTACGGCCTGGCCGACCGCGTGACGGTGTTCCGCGACGCGCGCTATATCGGCACCTGGGGCATGCCGGTGGACGAGCATGTGCTGGTGCACCATATGGTCGGGCGCGAGATCACGCAGCTGTTCCCCAAGAAAAAGACGGAGCTCGGCGCCGAGCTGCTGAAGATGGACCGCCTGTCGCGCACCGGCTATTTCAGGGATGTGAGCCTGAACGTGCGCGCGGGCGAAATCGTGGGACTTACGGGCCTGGTGGGCGCGGGGCGCACGGAGGTGGTGGAGGCCATCTTCGGCATTACCCGTCCGGACGCCGGCGAGGTGTATTTCGAGGGCAAAAGGATCACCTGCGTTCAGCCCATAGAGGCCATGAAGCTGGGCATCGGCCTGCTGCCCGAGGACAGGCAGAAGCAGTCGCTGCTGCTGGACTGGTCGATCAACCACAATATTTCGCTGTCGGTGCTGGAAAAGTGCCTGCGCGGCGCGTTTCTGGATCGCGGCAGGGAATATAAATTCTCGGATGGGTTCAAGACGCTGCTGGACGTGAAGGCGCCCGACAGCCACACGCACACCGGCGCGCTCTCCGGCGGCAACCAGCAGAAGGTGGTCGTGGCCAAGCAGCTGGCAGCTGACCCGAAGCTGATTATACTGGACGAGCCCACCAAGGGCGTGGACGTCGGCTCCAAGGCGCAGATCTACGAGATCATGTCCAACCTGGCGGCGCAGGGCATCGGCATACTGATGATTTCCAGCGAAATGCCGGAGGTCATGAACATGTCCGACCGCATCTATGTGATGAGCGAGGGGCACATCAGCGCCGAATTTGAGGCGGAGGGGCTGACACAGGATCAGATCCTGAAGGCCGCGATGCCCAAAACGAAGGAATGACGGAGGGGAGCAGACACAATGCAGACGAAAAAAGAGCGCAAGCCACTGTACGCGCTGCTGATTGAGCATCGTGAGATTCCGCTGCTGGCGGTTCTGGTGCTGCTGCTTGCCGCGATCAGCATCCGCGTGCCGGGCTATATTCCCAAATCCTACATGAACGTGCTCAAGAACGGCTCGATCAACATGGTGCTCTCCTGCGGCATGCTGTGCGTGCTGCTGGTAGGCTCCATCGACATTTCCATCACCGCCATACTGGCCTTCGTCGGCTGCGTGACGGGCAAGCTGATGGGCATGGGCACGATACAATCCGTGTTTCTGATGTTCGCGCTGGGCATTCTGATCGGCGCAGGCATCGGCCTGGTCAACGGCGTGCTGATGAGCTACGGCCGCGTGGTGTCCATCATCGTCACGCTGTCCACCAGTTACATCGTGCGCGCGTTGATCCCCATGCAGTGGCTGATGGGCATGAACAAGATCAACCCCACCGACCTGACCGACAGCTTTGCCTTCTTCCTGACGCGCAACAGCTTTCTGGGGCTGCCGCTGCTGGTGTGGATGGCGATTGCCGTCACGGTCATCACCGGCGTTTTCCTGAAATATACGCGCACGGGGCGCAACCTGTACGCCGTGGGCTCCAATGCCGAGGCGGCGCGCATGCGCGGCGTGCCGATCAACCGCATCAAGGTGCTGGCGCACGTCATCTGCGGCGCGACGGCGGGTCTGGCGGGCGTGATGTGGCTCAGCTTCTACAACGCGGTCGAGAAATCTACCGCCACGGGCAACGAAATGTTCACCATCGCGGCGTGCGTGCTCGGCGGCGTGAGCGTCACCGGCGGCTATGGCAAGATCACCGGCGTGGT
>CAKUOX010000018.1 GCA_934670175.1 uncultured Clostridia bacterium
GTGGTGACTTTATTCTAACGTCTTCAATCGCCTTTTTCTACCTCTTCTAGGTCTCACTTCTATTGTAACGCTACAACCTTTTCCTTATGCGGAGGAAGACTATGTTGACAGTGTAACCAGACGCATTGCCTGTGAAAAACTGGAAGCACATCCTGAGGATAAGCCGTTCTATATGTTTGTCTCCTTTTGTGGCCCCCATAAGCCGTACGATCAGCCTAAGCGCTATATGGATTTAGCGCATTGATAATTTTGTTCTTGAGGAGGGACAGACTCTCTCAGAAGAAGAAAAAGAGGTTGTTTATCGGGAGCAACATGCCAGCAAAGCCATGCTTAAACTGATTGATGATCAGGTTGGGAAATTGTTGAGCGTTTTGCGCAAACGCAGCATGCTGGATAACATGCTGATTGTATTTACCTCTACAGCATCATTTGCGATTATGATTCAATCCGTCAGCAGCAATTAGCAATATGCCCTTAAAGTTAGCGTATTTTATTGCAATCACAATTGATAATTAGATCAGTCCACTATACAATAAAGCTGCCAAACGGAAAAGCAACTCAAATCACAGATTGGATTTGCAAGGGAAGGAGAATCTTCATGAAGGTATTAAGGCGGCTCGGTGCTCTATTGCTATTGCTTGCGATTGTATTTCTAGTGACTGGTCTGGCAGACAGCGTGATCCACGGTGGTAAAAAGCGCGGATCCGCGAATGAGCTTGTTCCCGGCGCCACCTGTATAATAGAAGCGATTGTCGATAGTGTTTTCAATGATGACAACGGTTGGTATATGGTGAACACGGTGGGCTACACATATAGTTAATGCCATGGCAATGGCAAGGGGTGTTTTTGTAATTCAATAGCGACAACGAAGAAGCCACAAAATTGCAACGCGGTTACTCTTGGCTTGCTTTCGATATAGTATTTTTAGAAATGTATGTCAGAATATGGTTGATAATTGCGACGAAAAATATTATCATTATAAATATTATGGCAGAAATAGGACTTTATTGAATTTTTGCTCAGAAGAAGGAGATGTCACTGTGAAACTTATGAGAAAAACTATTGCGCTTCTGATCGCCGTGCTCATGCTCTGTGCTATTTCGATGCCCGCATTAGGCGAACCAGGCGAACAGCAGTCGCCGGGTTTGGACGTTGTCATCGTCATGGATTTCTCCTCTTCGACATTTCCGGGATTGCCTGGAGAGCATGCCGATGGTGAGTTCATGAGCCTGGATGCTGCGGCCATGCTGATTAATATGTGCGACAGCGAATTCTCAAACGTGGCAGTTGTCCCGTTTACCCAGGGCGCGGAATATTGGAAAGAGTTCAATAAGAGCCAGAATGCCGACCTTTGGTATAACTGGATCGATATGTCGGACATGGATCGCAGGAGCGCTCTGTGTGATTCTCTATTTGGAGCCATGGTTTTCCAGGCCTCGACCGTGGATGGGGTTGAAAACCATACGCTGCGAAACGGCAGGACGAATTATGAATACGCCATGCGCGAAACATATAACCTGATTGCCGAGCGGGAAACGGATAATCAGGTGCTGGTGTTGGTGCTGGGTGATGGTATAAACTCCCAGAAGAATACCAGCGTTGATCAGGCTATCGCATATGCGCGCCAGATTGAAGACCTGGGCGGCATCATTTTCAGTCTGCAATTCGGCCATGATGAGGCAGGAACTGAACTGATGGAAGCGCTCGCTTCTTCTCCTGAAGCACATTGGCAGAATGTTCAGCCTGAAGAACTGAAAGAGCATTACAGTGCAATTTTTGCCGGTCTGATCGGTACCAGGACAAAGCCCATCGATTCTAGCACTACGGGATCTGAGCTTACCTTCGAAATCGGGGTGCCTCACAAGGCGATTTCTGAAGTCAATGTCGTTATTGATCGCAATAAAGCCGGCAGCGACGGCGACGTGACTGTGTACAACCCTGATGGTGCCATTGTTGAAAACGGTGAGAATCTGTTTGTCTATTCCAAAGCGACCTCCGACTTTAAGAAGTCCTATGACTTTGTTTCGGTTAAAATAATCAATCCCGATCCCGGCAACTGGGTGGTCAGCGCAAACCGTGCAAATGGCGTGCCTTCCGATGAACAGTTGAGTGTCGACCTGCTTTATAATTATGAAATTGAGCTGAGAGCCGCGCTTGCTACGCCCGGTGTGGTGGGGGAAAACGTATTTAAGAAAAAGTCCAAATTTGACATCGAGGCCGGCTTCGTTAATGCAGATGGCACTGCAAGCGATGACGAGACGCTGTATTATGGGGTTGCAGAAGACGGCTCCGGCATTCAGGCAACGCTGAATATATATGATAAAAATGACAATGTCGTCTATAGCCGGCCTATGACCCCTGACGCCGAAAACAAGCGATTCTATACCGAAATTAACGTGGAGGCGGAAGGTTTTATCGATCATGAAACTGACGATGAGCAGTTGTTCAATTTCTCTGTTTCCGCAGAGGGTGACTATCTCGTTCGCGAAACGGGCATCGCCGGTTCGTTTGTCATCGTCGGCGAAAAACCCTACCGCAAGGTTAACGGCGACGTTGATCTTGGAACCATCTATATAAATGACGTTCTGTCTGACAGTCCGAACTACCTTGAGAGCGAAAGCATGTCTCATTATTTCGGCTGCGAAGAAACGCTGGTGTTCTCCTCGGAAAATGTCATTTCAAGTCAAGGTCTTAAGTACGAATTTCTCGAGGGAGAGGATCCGAAGCTGCGGGTCGAGCCTTCTGGAAACGGCAACGCGGAAGATTGCTACGTTACCGTCGTTGCAAAAAACCGTGCTGGTAGTACCTCTGAGCCGGTTACTTTCCATGCGGATGTCGTTTCAATAAAGGAACTGGTAGAAAGCTGTGTCGCGTTCCGCATTGAAGGTGGCGACATGGACGATGAATCCGGCGTGGTAACGTTGAACAAGGGCGATGAATCCAACGGTTCTTATACTGTTAAGCCCTATTACGAGCTGCCCGAAGGGGCGTCCCGCGATGCTTTCCCCTATAATTACCTGAGCAACGTAGATTTGGAAAAATTGGCAGAAAAGACTACCTATGAATTCGACATCAAAGATCGGCCGAATGGAACCAACATCAATTCGAACGAGGCGACGGGTGCTTTCTCGGTGCAGGCAGGCGATACCAGCGGAGCATTTTCTGTCACGGTTACCCCCAAGCTGGGCGAATTCGAATTTGATAGCCAGAGCGTTTCGTTCGAAGTTACAAATCAGAAGCCTACCCTGGCTGAAGGGTTGGAGGCTCTGCTCAGCGAGAAGGGCGCAGCAGTCGATGAAAACGGCAAGCTTACCTTCACGGTAGATTGCGATCGTGAGGACGATAGCAAGCTGAGCTTTGACCTGAGCAAGTGGTTTGAAGATGCTGATGGCGACCATGATGCGCTTCATTACAGGGCAGAAATCGAACCGGCTGAAGAGGATAGCGATATTTTCTCCAAGGCGCGTTCCATTCTGCGGGCAGTCAATCTGATTCAGAAAGATGGCGACGTCATCACGGCAAATACCGACGCCGACGGCAATGTCCCTGACGACGGGAAGCTCAGCATCGACGCCGTGCGCTTCGGCAACGCTGCCGTAACTGTCACTGCGACCGATAACGATGGCGAATCGGTGCCGTTCACCATCAACTACAAGATTGCGTCGTCCATGGATCAGCTTAAATGCATCATCTGCTATGCAGTTATTCTGCTGATTATCATAATCATACTGATCATCCTGTACAACAGGCTGATCGTCCACGCCAAGTGGCCCTCGGGCAAGGGAAGCGGCTATGAAGTTATCCTGAACGGCTTTGCCCAGTATAACCACACCGGCGAACAGACCTCCAAATTCAACAAGACTGGTCGCAGGGCGATTACACTGCGGGAGCTGGCAAAGCAGTTTGATATTCAGGACGACGGCGCGGGGAACTCCCTATTCTCTTCAATCAAGCTTTGGCCTACCACCGGTGGCAGAATCGTCGTGGAGGGTTCCAAGCACGGACCGCGTAACGCGGAGGTTCTGGTGGAAGGCAAGAAGCTGGGAGCTAAAGCCAAGTGGGGCAGAGGCAGCATCACCTGCAAGTACAGGGACAGCAACGGCATAGAGCATACCTGCGTATTTAAGCGCAGATAAGGAAAGCGAAAAGGAAGCCATAGCTTTGAAGCGGTAATTCAAATTAATTGTTGAGGAGGGTTCCCATGGCAAGAGTAAAGAAAATAGATGCGCCGATTTTTGTGATCGGTCTGGGCGGAACGGGCTTTGATGTGCTGATGCGCGTCAAGAGTGACTTTTCAAAGCGTTTTATAACCGCACAGCTGGCGGATGGCAGCTATACGGATTGTCCCGAGCGCACCGAATTCCTGGAGATCGATACGGATCCATCCGTTGCCGCTCAGTATAAGTATGGCATGAAGCTCAAGCCCACCGAATTTTGCAATATTGAGGGCGACGTCTCCGCAGTGCATGCCCTTCTGAAGGGCAAAACCTACGTTTCCGAATGGGTGGACAACAGTATTGCGACTATGGGTATTGCGCACAACGGCGCAGGGCAGGTGCGCCAGGTCGGCAGGCTGTTCCTGTTCAATGGATTTGACGCCATTCGCAGCAAAATCGAGGGCAAGCTGGCTACACTCGCCAACGTTCCTGCAAATGCTGCGGATCGAGCCAAAAAGATTGAAATCAAGATCATGTCCGGCATTTGCGGCGGTACCGGCTCCGGTACGCTGCTGGACATTGCCTATATCATTAAGGACATCGCGCATCAAAAGGGCTACAGCATTAACATGGAAGCCTTCCTGTTCATGCCCGATACGACGGTGGATTTTGCGGCAAAGGGTTCCGGGCCGTTGATCAAGAGTCTGCATACCAATAGCTATGCCCTGCTTAAGGAGCTGGATTACTGGATGAATGCCAGTGAGAACGGCATTGAGTTTACGCAGCAATATACCGACAGCAAGTCCATCAAGTGGGAGGGCGCGCCCTTTGACGACGTGTATCTGCAGTGCGCCCGCAACGAAAACGGTGTGAACATTGAGAATGCCTACTGGCACAATGTGGAAGTCATTTCGGAGTATCTGGTTCATTGCTATGAAGGCGATGCAAATGGCGATGAGAAAATGTCCGTCGTGAATGCAAAGGACGGCGGCGCGACTACGGATAGCAATTCCTTCTCCTTCCAGAGTGCGCGATCCAACCAGGATGCGATCGTGAACAACATCTATCAACCTTACCCCGTGCCCTATCGTTACCATTCGCTCGGCGCGTTTTCCAATGCGGGCGAGGATCGCCTGATGGAGCTGACCGAGTGGGATATGATCTATACAGAGACGGTAGATCGCTTCGATACGCGCGTGGTTCAGATGGATGGCGCTGCGCCCGAGGATTTCATTAAGGCCACGATGAGCTTTGAAGAAATCAAGCCTACCCCGGCAGGCACGATCCGCAAGGATTACAATGAACGCCACAGGCTGCCCGAACTGGATACGGACTTTCCAATGAAGGAGACCTTTAACCAGACGCCCGAAGCGGCGCCCCACGGCGATCTGTACGCAAGCACCGAAAAGCTGCTGAATCAGAGCTACGGGGATGAAAAGGTCAGGCTTTGCAATGAGGTCTGGCGTGTATTTCTCGGCGAAGCGCGTCGGATTGGCGGGGACGTTTCGAAGGGGCCCCAGTACCTTCTGGATCTGCTGAGCAACGGCGCAAACAGCCTACAGATGAAGCTGCCGAGTTACATGGCGCGCATTGATACCTTGTGCCGCACCGCCGGAGAAGCCAAGGAGAGCAAGCTTAAGCAGGCAAGGGGTACATTCCAGACCTTTGTGGATCACCGCATTGTGGGTATCCGTACTGCTTCTGAAAAGCTGTATAATTCCTATATGGCCGATGTGCGTGAGCTGTATGATTCCAGCCGGAACCATGCGTATTACAAAGCGCTTCAATTCGCGCTGACGGAGTTCAACAATCGCATGCAGCTTTATATTGCGGTGCTGACCGACCTTGTGACCGCAATTCGCAAGCATCAGCAGGATACTAAGCTGGAACTGGGGCGCGTGAATGTGAACGCCGCATTGTTTGACATCAAAAAGATGAATGAGAGCCTGACCAGCCTCTTTGCAGCGGATGTTGCAAGGGATAAGGCCGTGCACGGGCTGTATGAAGGCGTTCTTAATATCACGGAACGGTGCATGGAAAGCTCAGTGCCGGCAGAGCAGTTGCCCGGGATGGTCGATGAAGCTATTGACAGCCTGCGCGAGAATATGTTCGTTGCGGTCGGCGGTATGTCCATTACGCAGAAGATTACGGCGTACATGAACATTCTTCCGGGTAAGGCGATGGAGGATCATGTGGATACCGTACTGGCGCCGAAGTTTGATTCTGGCGCGAGTGTCATGTTCAGCCCCAGCGTCGATACTGGCGCGCTGACTGCGGACAAGGCGGCGCGTACCTCCGTCATTTCCGTTCCGCAGAATGAGGATGATATTGCGAAGGGCATAACGGCTTACTGCACGCGCTGCAATATGACGGTTATCCTCAAGCGATCCCCTTCCTCCGACCGCATATTCTGGGTCAACGACAAGGGCGGCATGCCGTTGTATTTCTACAGTTGGATGGAACAGCTCCGCAAGGACTACGCGGCGCAAAAGGGCATTCAGAAGGGCTATCATTCGTTCATGGCGAACACGCATGGCCTGATTCATGACCCCATCAAGCAGAACTGGATGGATGTGATGCCGGATCCGGTCATCTACCGCCAGGCGAAGGAGATCGGTGAAAAGGCGGAGCTGCTTAAGAAGGCTGAAAAGGCAGGCGCGCTGAAAATCAGTTATTCCTTCCCGCAGGATGGCGTCAATCAACCCAGCGCGGATGTTACCATGGAAAAGCTGCGCAAAATTAACGGCGTAGAGGCTTCCGATTATGTAGTCACCCAGGCGATCGGCGTGCTGCCCACGATTGATGCCGAGGCAAGGCTGACCATGGCGAAGGATATTCCCACCATCGAGGCAAAGATTACCGCACTGCAGCAGCGACGCGATGAAATTGCGGAATTGCTGGAACAACCGCAGGTCATTGCACTCAGTATCGACCATCTGACCAACAAGGCCAGGGAGTGGGGTAATACCCTGGGGAATTACGATGCGTTGGTTCCGTTGAACGGCGCCATGCTGAACGATCAGCAGCTGGAAGCGATGCGCAATGAATGGGAGAAGGCCTTCGAACGCGCAATTCGCGAAGCATTGGCACTGCGCCCGATCCTGCTGGATACGCTGAAGGCGCAGAGTGATTGCCGCGCGAAAGTAAACGATGCGCTTGCCAGTCTGGATGAGATGATTGCCAAACTGGAAGCGCATAGGGAAGGCATCTCCGGCAGATTCGACGTCCAGAAGGTCGTTGCCTTTGCGCCGACGCTGGCGAAGCTGATGATGTATGACCGCGTGCGTCTCCTGCCTGCCAAGGCAAACGCCTTCCCGGATGCGATGGATGATCCCAAGACGCTCTTCACGCTGGATACGGAGACGGCTGGCCTGGCGTCCGCATTTGAAAAGTATCGTCAGTTCCCGATGGCGGTTCGCCTCGCAGCGTACCTTTCCCATGAGGGTGCAAATTCCCAGATTCTGGCAGAAGCAATTACGGCGAGTAAGGCGATGGCCAAGCGCGTTCAGAATGCGGAAGACGTTACCAAGGATGTAAAAGCGTGCTTCAAGGCGGCGAAGAAAATCTCTGCGATGTTGAAGAAGAACGAAAAGAGCGCTAAGAACGCGATGTTTGATGAAGAGATTGAGAAGGCGGATTTCGATTTCTGCAGCGCAGTCCTGACGGCCATGACAAACGAGCTCAAGCAGTTCATTAACGCGTGGGATCCCTACATGCCGGAGGACGAAGACGAATAATCTTACCCGAAGTACCGCGGCTGCCGCTATCTCTGGCGGCAGCCTGCGGCGGCTAAATACGACGAGGAGCTATTGCTATGAAATTCGATCGGTTGGTATTGTACATTCTGGGAAACGGACAAGAATCCCTGGGCAGTGAGATCTGCAACTGTGTCAAAGAGATTTGCGACAGCGGTATGGATCACGGCATGCGTGTCATCATGTATTCTCCGGGCGTCAATATCAAGGCAGAAATCAATCGCCTTCAGGCCGATCCTCTGGTAATGGCAGCGAAGATCAGCGCAAACCGGCTATATTGTGTATTTGTGATCGACGATTCCATGTCCGTTACGGAATGGGGACGCTGCATTACGGAAGTAAAGAAAAGTCTGGACGCGCAAATGCTTGCGAATGTTGCATTTACGGCGATTGTGCAGAAGGAAAATCTGAACATGACCGAAATGGCGGACATCCTGACAAAGTATCCCATGAAGGTTTTCCTGTACGGACAACAGTGCGAAGCGGGCAATATTATATACGGCGAGGATGAACAGCTAATGGCGCAATACGCGGTATTGGCAGGCTGCAATATGCTGCCTGATCAGATGAGCGTATACGCATGCGCGTTTAACAAGCTGAACCTGATGGAAAGTGATTTTGACCGCATCCGCAAACATTATATTGAAGAGGCGCTTTCAACGAAAACGACGCAAAGCCAGGACGTACTTTTCACGCGCCTGTTTGGCGAGTGGGCGGAAGGTGTTAAGGCGGATACGAACGCAGAAGAGCTTTGTGATGTGCTGAAGAAGAAGATTCGTCCGCTGTTCCCTTCGCCGGCTTGCCTGGCACTTCTGGCCAATAAGGATGTTCGAGTCGCGGAGGACAATGTAAATAAATTTATTCGCATGAATTATGCAGCTCGGAAATCTCCCGATGAGCGGCAGAATGGGTTGCATGGAGTTCCTGAGCCTGAGATTGAGCTGCAAAGCTGCTACAGTGCATTTTTGGAGAGGTTTGAAAGAACCGGTGGGACTATCAGCAATAAACCCGAAAGCCTCGTGCGTTCCTGGCTCGAGAGCTTGCACAAAGAGAAGGAAACCAACCCGGATTATTATTGCGATGGGACGATCGATTATATCCGCTATGATTTGATAGATTGGATCAATAGTAAGGCGAGACGGATTCGCAACGAGCAGATGAAGCGGATTCGAGATGAGATACTTAATCCGCCTGCAGATGCTGGCATCTCTGAGCGGGCGTTTATCAATACGACCGTCGATTATGCTGAAAAACGGTTGGATCCGTTCGTTCGGCTGGCGGCAGCGTATTTTCTGGAAGCGATCAGCAGAGCGCTTCTGAAAGAATGCGACTGTCTCAGAATGCAGCTGAATGAGAGAGAGAAGATCATCGGGAAGTATCGGCTTCATAATGATAAGCTGACCAATTATGAATTCTACGCGCGTAGTATCATGAGCAGTATCGAGTCGCACTGCGAAACCCACGTGAGACCATCCATGGTTATGGGGAGCGATGCTGCGCTCTATTACGATTCAGATGAAATGCAAAGGGCGTGGGAGCGCCTGATCGAGGGGCAGTGCCAAAAGCTGAAGGATGCCATACAGATAACTGACCAGATCAATAATCTGAACAATATGAACGTGGCGGATTTTGGTAAGGCAATACCGACTATGCTTCGCGACAATGGTTATCGGCTAATGAAAGGAGCGCAGTTGAATTTTGCGCCTACCCAATATACGAGGTATGTTTATTCCGACAGATTGACGACAGTGGGCTTTAACGGCAAGGATTTCCCAGACTGGGATCCCGCCACCTGCAGCAAAGAGGCGGTGGAAGGACTCAATAATATCCTGCAGTTTAAGGTCGTGGAGCTTACGACGGCCAATATGCCTGCCAAGGACGAAGAAGAGACGGATATCTCTTACAGACTGCGATGCATGGCACAAGTGATCAAAATGGTGCCGAACAGCGAACGGTATAAAACCCACCAGGAGACCACTGCAACTGAGGTTGAAAAAGTTGAAACCTCGCAAGCTGTGAGTATGCAAGCGGCGAGGGCTGGAACCTGTAAAATGGCGGGCGGAAAGTTGCAGGTCACGCTTCCGGTGCACCTGAACAGTGATGTTACATGTATTATTAACGGCTACAATGATGAGGGAACCATTAAGGCGCCCGATACGCAGTATATCAGTCTCAAGGGAAGCCTTACCTTCGATGTGCCGATTAAGGACTTTTATGGACACTGTCGCCTGACCGTTATTGGCAGCATGGGCACGGGTGCGAATAGCACCAAATATGAGGAAACCTTTGGCTTTGACGCTGCCAATACGCCGGACGAAACCTATAAGCGAAAAAATGGTGGTGGACTCTTTAGCAAGAGGCAAAGCGTAACCGTTCGGGATGAAGATATTCCGCTTAAGCATGTGGTATTCATGCTGCAGGGCAAGCGGCCTATACCGTTGGAAGTGTGTATCAACCCGGACGCGCAGGATCCGGTTCAATATAAAGATACGGTGTTATACCCGATTGGCCAAGGGGTCAAATGGGACGTCTACGCGCCGGAAGATATTGCGGAATCCATGGTGCTGAAAGCAAATGACCCTGAGGGAATACGCAGAATTTCTGAGTAACGATATAGAATGGAGAAATAGCAATGAATAGATGTCCGATTTGCGGAAAAGAATTTGCGTTTGAAGATGTGCTTTTCTTCGGCACCAGAAATGCCATGGGCTCAAAGTCGATGAAAAAGCCGGGCGTCGCAACACGCGTGGACACGCAGAAGAGTGCGAGCATGACCTTTGCCATGAGTGGTGGCGGCTTTTTCGGGGCGCCGCTCACAGCCAAACCGCAGGTGGAGCAGAAGACTGAACCGGAGGTTGTCCCTGAGGCCGAACATAAATCGGATTTGTGCATTGCTGAATGGGCAGAGGACGCCATTCATGCAAAATTCATGAAAGACAGCGGATTTTGGCATGGAGAGGATGAAGCGAGCGTCGGCAAAAAGACGGAACGCTTTATTGTTCATTGGAGCATGGAGAAATGCGAAAAGGGCATTGCGAAGGCCTCGATCATGGCGAAAAATGCAAATGTGCCGACTACCGTTACGCTGAGTGATGAGGATTGTGCAAAATATGGCAAGGGATCGCTTCTGACGGATGCTATGTGCCCTCATTGCCATTGCGCCATCGATCCTACATATTTCAGCATTCCGAATCAGAACTGCCATATTATCTCGTTGATTGGCTATCCTTCCTGTGGAAAGACTGAATTCAAGCTGGCATTTGTAGAAGAGCTGTCCAAATTGGAGGATGTTTTTGAGCTATGCGACAGCGTAGAGCTGACGGTCGATAGTAAGAAGATGACCAACAGTGAGGGCGAGGCCTTCAAGGATGGCGAGGCTGAAGCGACGGATCCAGAAAAGTTGGTCTTCCCAGTGGTGTTCATGGTGAAAAACAAAGAGGACGATTCCATGCATCTGATCTCGCTCTGCGATATGCCGGGGGAATTTTATCGCGATTACCTCGATGGAATGAAAGAAAAGCTGGCAGCCAACGAGAGCCTGAAAAAGTGCGATGCTGCGATTATGATGATCGGTGCATCCCAACTTTTCCCTATCGTCGAACATGATCGGAAAACGGTTCGCGTGGAAAATACTCAGACCGGTGAATCCAAGGATGTTTTAGTGGATGTACAGTATGTGCCCAAGGAGAACGGAAAGACGCCCTATATCACGGATCCAATGAAGAATTTTGATAAATATGAGGTTTGCAAAGAAGTCAAGTATTTGGCACTGGTCGTGACGAAGGGGGATTTGCTGATCGGCAAGGTAGGGCGCGGCATCGCAGACAGGGGTGGAAATGATCCTTTGCTGAGACAGATGAAAATATGTAAGAGCGATGAATCCAGCGATCACAAGTCGCAGGTCAATGTCCATGTAATTAATCAGGTAGACATCGAAACCATGCGCTCAATTCGTAAGTCGGCTACATATGTAAATAAGAACGCGATTAAGGACGAAATCTGCAAAAAGGTTAAGGGAGAACTGAAGCCGGAGAACATCCGCGCGTTTGTCATTTCTACGCTGCGGCGACCGAATCCGGAAAAGGCTGAATTTTATGTGATGGATAATTCAGCGTATCCAAGGCATCGTATCCTGGAGCCATTATTGTTTCTGCTAGCAGAGTGGGGTGCAGTGCCGAAAACCAACGTTCCCTGGGGAGCTGGTGATAATGGGGACAGCTCGGTGGAAGAAATCGAAGCCGCTGATGGTAAGGATGGAGAACAGAAGAAAGAAAAACGGGGCGGCTGGCTCTTTTGGAGGAAGAACAGGGGTTAACGCTTTTAGTCAGCGGATCTTGACATGGAGGAATACAAGCAGTGGCAGATAAACAATTGTCTCTGGCGTATGCCCAGTTTCTAAAGGGCTATAACTACACGCAGAATTTCGCCTATAAAGATTACACGCCGAACCTGCCGTTTATGGTTATGTGGGCTGAAAAACCTTTGCGTGCGGCTGAAAAGAATAAAAGCATCACCGAGGAAGGCGAGAGCTTCTATCATCCGATCTATGAGCTGGCAACGGCAGATTTTGACCGTTGGTGCGCAGTTCATAGTGAAAAAATAAAATTGTCTCGGTGGGTGGCCTATACGCAGTACGTTTCTCTGGACGGTTATGATGCACGACCGAGTATTCATACCGTAGAAGAGATGGATGAAGTGCGCAGAGGTATTGCATATGCCGTAAATCCTCGATATATGCGGGATGTCAAGGGAGAGGACATCTACCTGAATGATGAGACGTATATCAATGTGGCGATAGATGGAATGCCGCTGCGTGAGGATTATCTCGATATTGTGCAGGCGCCCCCTCATGAGATTGCGAATGAGCGAGAGGCTTATTTGGTCTTGTGCATTTGGAGAAGCTGCTGGGAGAGAATGTGGTCGATGATGCAGGGCGAGAGCGGTGACGACGTCAATCATGTGGATATTGCGATTCGCAGATTCACGGAAGACCGCATGAAAACATGCATGGATGTATTCACCGAATGGCTGTCACGCATCTTGCCGCCGCAGGTCATGTCCATGATCTGCGTAACCGTCGGTGCGGCCTATGATGAGGCGAAATGGAATAATTCCGTATGCCGCATTATGTATAATGCTGACGCGGATACCTTAAATGATGGCGGACGCAGCCGTATGTTCGATCTGGATAACGTTGTGAACGGGGTGCCCTCTGTTTTGGGGCTGCCCTCAGAGCTGGAAATGGAAGCGTGGGAACGCGAGCTGGTTCAGGAGCTTTCGGGAAACAGATACCCGAAGTATTATCAGAAATTCCATGATCTGATCCATAAGGGCAGTGTTGACCTGCCGGAGAATTGTGGACGTTTTGGCGTTGCGCTGCTGGCGGACTATGAGATCCTGAAGCTGTGTACGCTATTTGAGATGCATATCAAAAATGCCCGGGAAAGACAGGAATTCTACAATGCGAATATCTGCCGCTATAATATCGCCGAACGCATGGTTAGCGTTTACGGACTTACGCCGCAGGCCACACATATTCTGTTGCACGAGATGGAGAAGGATCTGGCGGAAGCAGCAAAGGTGTTTGCCGGCAGTATTGAGTTTTATAATTATATCGCACTTCTGGAGATTTATTGCAGAACGGGCGATGCAGAGCTGAAGCAGGAATGCTTCAATACGTTGGCGAGTCAGTTTGAGGCGGACGGCCAGCTGTTGCTGCGCAATCCCGATGTCATGGAGCAGAAAGACTTGTTCCGGGCGTTGGAGCTGCAGATGGCGACGGCTTATGTGGACGACGGCAGAGCTGGGAGCCTCAGCTGTGAGGAATATAGAGAACTGGCTGAAATGCATAAAACGGCAGATTCAGAGGGAGACCGTGGGGTGTGTGACGCACTGGAGACGGTTCTTTCTTGCTGCCTGCATTTCCTGGGAGGCGAAAAAACACCGCTGCAGATTGCCGAGGAATACGGAATTGACAATGTAATTCGGCGCCTGGTTGTCAACATAGTAGAGTATTATTATCGCTATCAGCGCGGGAAGCTCGAGCATGAGCAGTATGCCGAGCTGATTCAGCTGCGCGAAGATTACAGCGGACAGATGGATGCAGAAGTGCGTAACCATGCCGACGAGATGCTCGCAGAACAGTACAAGCTTGAAGATTCCCCCGAGAGCCCCGCAGATATGCTGTATAAGGCGGGTATGGAAGAAGTGTGGAATCGCTGTCTGACTGCGGAATGCAGTGCTGTCAAAGGCCAGATGACCGATGAGGAATACAACGTCTGGGTGGAGCGCCTGGAGTGCAATGAGATCAAACGGCAAACAGCAGACAGCATAGTGGAGATGCTGACGAACCGTGCGGCGAAAGACGGTCTCAACAGCTATATCGCGATTGCCCGAGGCAAGGAATTGACTTCGCTGAAGGATGCGCTGGTGCGCCGTGCGCTTCGTGACATTGAAGACAAAGGTAACAAGCTGGAAGCAGCGGACTACGAATGGTGGGTCAACAACTGGAAGGCTGAACGGGATGATGGCAATCAGATTGCTGCGGAGATTTTTGATACGCTTCGTCATGTACAGATCAAGGGCGGCGAGTACGGTATTCTGGAATTGACCCGAAAAGCGGGCGCCTGGTCGCTGCTGGGCGAACTGGCAAAACGTGAGGCGAAGCAGGTTGAAAGCCTGAATAATGAGCGCTTTGACAGGTGGGTCGATGTTTACAGCGCGCTGACTGCCCACGTGGAAGAGGTTAGCAATGACGCGATTATTGCATGTGAACAGCTTTTGAGTACGAAAATCACATGGGAAACCTTGCAGAAGTTGCAGAAAAAGGGCATTCGAGGCAACATTTATTGGGATAGCATGCATGCCGTTTTGGATGATCAAAACGGCAAATCCATGGGGCGCATGAAGATTTCCGTATTCCGGCAGTGGTTGAGCTATCTGAGAGAAGCCGAAGCCGAAAACGCAGAGCAGAGCATTGCAGGCGATATTCGCGTGATGTTGTCTACGCGGCTGCAGTTGACCGAAGAAACCAGTGATAATGTAATCAATGCCTGCGATCTGCTGGACAGCGAAGATTTCAAGGATGACGAGCTTCGTCGGGCAATGATACGAGAGGAATATAAAGCTCTGGAGCGGAGCGGGCGTATACGTGATGTTGAGAGCCTGAAGCGCTGGTTGCGTTACTATCGTTTCATGAAACGCAATGCCGATTCGTTGGCAGATGATATTGAAAAGTATATCAGCGCTTACGCGATGATTGACGGCCACTATATTCTGGAAACTGTGTTGGGGGAAGGCTGCGATGTTCTGGAGGAAAGCATTCTTAATAAAGAAAAAGAGTGCACGCAGGATTACACAGAACCGGAATATTGCTTCCGCATGGAGCGCTATTTTGCGAATCGCTATGCCGAGCTCTATTGCGATGTTCTAAGCGCCAAACGATTCAATCATTCCAAGGCGCTGGATCTGCTTCTTACCTACTTGGAGGCACATCCAATTTCAGTCACAGATGAACGCAAGACCGGTAACCTGATGAAGGCGCTGATGGATGATACCGGGCGCATCGAGCATGATGCGATGGAGCGGTTGCGCAGGCTTTCAGAAACTGCAGCGATTCGCAGCGTTCTGGGAAATGACCAGGAATTGCTGCTGAGGGTGGTCAATGAAGGCATTCGTTTGAATCTCAGTGTACATGAATTGAGCTGTTTCACCAGCCTGATTAAGGGAGATAGCATCGATGTGCTCGCGGAGCGTGTCAAGCAGGAGTTTGCAGATGCGTTGGTTACAGGACGCGAAGATTATAGCTGTACTGACTTGACTGGCTATTACAAGGGAACCATCACTCCTGAAATTGCAGGCAGCATTCTCAGTAAGGTCAACAGTATCGTCAGCGGGCATGTAATATCATCGGTGACCTTGAAAAATGCGATTGCTAAGCTGGCGGAAACGCGTATGCCGGAGCCCTATGCCTCTGATATGCTGTGCAGCTTGTTGGAAGAGGGCAGTGGGCAGATCGATATGCTTCTTCTGATGGATTATGCCGATGCGCGCGAACCGTCCTGCCGTGAGAAGATGCTGCTCAGCCTTACACACTGGCTGCAGAAGAGCCCGGTACAGGCAGACGGAACATTGGACGATATTATTGCTTTCGCTTCCAGGCTACAGGGAGAAAGCCTGGGAAGGGTCAGCGATGAGCTGTTCAAGGGTGTTGTTGCGTTGCTCTCAGGTGAAGTTAACTGTAAAAATACCCGACTTGAGACCTACGAGCGTATCTGCAATTTTTGGCAGGATGCTAAAGGCGCCGACTTTGCTCGCGTGCGGGATCCGCTGCTCAATGGCTGCGCTGCGTTGACGGGCGCTCGCGAAAAGTATCTGAATAATTGCATGGCCGCTGGTCCCGTGCGTATCGAGCCGCAGTATGCAGAACTGAACGCGGCTGCTGCCGAGATGCAGAGAGAGCGCCTGCGCAATGCCATTCAGGAAGCTACTTCACCGTCGGAACTGTCGGAGAGTCTTAACGGCTTGATATGGCTGGATGAGGCTGCCGTCAATGTTTGCCGCCAGGATGAATCTATAATCAGATCCTTCCGCAGCGTTATTGAGAACTCAATCCAGCGTAAGACCGAGGAGGCACGTGTCAGTGGCGATAAGACCGCTGAGCTGACAGCGCTTTATAAAACCAATGAGGAAATGCGCAACCTGGAAATATTCCCTGCCGCCGGCAATGTACTTAAGGACGCCCTGAAGGAACAGATACTTGCGCGCGCACAGAATGTGTTTACGAGCTGCATTTCTCTGTACAGCAAGAATGCGGATGGCGCTGCATTCAACGATGCAATGGATCATCTCGGGATGCTTCTGAAAAATGTGGGTGCAGATAAAAAGAACGCAGTTTCTGAAGCGACCATCGCCTGGTGTCGTGAGTTTGCTTCCATGGTTCGCGAGGGACGACAGGATAATGCTTCAATTTTACAGGTCTATGCCGAGCGTAGCGACCTTGCGATGCTGAAGCGTTTTGTGCTGCATGTGTATAAGGAGGATCTCTCCAGAAGAGATTATGTGGATGCTTCCTGTGCATACGCTTTGCTTACGGCTGCAAAGGTGCTCAACATGAATGATATTTGGACACAGTATCTTTCAATGGCGACACACCTGCCGGAGGGGAAGTCCATCTGGTCTGCGGGCAAGGATACAGAAATTATTATGGATGTTGTATTCGTGTATGGGCTTCTGAAGGATATCGGCGACGATATTGCAACGGAGAACACCCTTTCCGACTACTGCATGTCTGATCAGCATTTTAGCGATCTGGCTGTAAAGCAGCATAATAAGGAGCTGGGAAAGATCTTGAAGAAAGGCAACGCATCCATAGAAAAGAAAAAGAGCGGCTTATTTGGCCTCTTTAGGAAATAGGGATCGGCATGCGTGGAGGAGGGAGCATTTTGAAAGTATATCTCAATAAAATGGTCGTGCTTGTGCTGGCATTTATGCTGGCATTGAGCATGTTCGCTGTATCGATCGCAGAAGAGGTCACACAGGGGAGTGAAGCGAGCACGGAAAAGAAACGTATCGTACTGATTATTTCGGACGATAAAGAGGATACCGTATTGAATGAGTATCGTTCGCAGCTTGCCTCGGCCGTCGGCATCCTGACGGCTGTACTAAATGATACAAATACTGTAATTAGCATTGAGGGCGTATCAGATGGCTCGAAATCCGTGTCTGTTGCGACGAATGAGGCTGGAGCAGTTGAGAAGGCCATCGAAGCTGTCAACAATCTGGAAGATGACCGGACTGATGATAAACTGGACTCAGGGCTGAGTAATAAGCTTCAGAAAATCCCGGCGGATATCGATTGTACCATCCTGGTTACGAACGGTAAATATGATGATGTCTCTGGCAAGGTCTACCGTAAAATGGAGCCGTTGTCGTTATCTAACTTCGCTATAATCACACTTAAGTCTGAGAACGAGGCGAGGATGAAAGGCTTAGCAGAGAAGTTTAACGCAAATTACGAGAACCTTCAGGACATAAGCGTAATGAATCTGGCAGAGCAACTGCTGCAAGCTGCAGGCATAGGTGAAAAAGGTTTTTTGAATGCTCACCAATATAAGCTCGCAGCCGACTCTGAAGCTGAAGTACTGATGGAGAATGTATGGGGGTATTTGACGGAGAGGGATATCTTTGTAACTGAAAAGCCGGAAGGCGAGCGGACAGTGCTGGGTACGGTAAGGGATTTCGATTTGAAGGTATCGGTGTATCGAAAGGCGGATGAATCCGAAACAGAAAGCAATACAGCGGTATTTGTGCAGGGAGAGGATGAGTTTTTCGTTGGCACCAATGCGCCAGAGGGGCTGGAGCTCGTTTGGGAATTGAGGAAAGGCGAGGAGAACGAGGAGAACAAACCGAAATTAATCACGCCGGAAGAAACTGAACCGTCAGAAACGGATGCGAACGAGGGGGGCGAGTATGTACTTTCGCCTGATGACGTGAGTGAGGATGGAAAATATACACTGATCCTGACGGGGAGTTGTGATGAATTGGGTATAAAGAAAAAGTCAAATGAGGAATCTTTTGATGTTGTTTCTTATCCGAAGTACGCCGCAGAGGAGACCTCGTTTACCGCTTATGATACTCCGAATGCAAAGAACGAATTTGTTGTGACATCTATAAAGCGAGCCGATGCGTTTGAGAATGATGATGATCAGGTCGTATGCAGCGGCATAGATGATGGGTATACGGCGAAATTCAATGGAGAAGGTTTTTTGGTCATCACAAGCAAGAGCAGTCCTGCTCAGTATGAGAGCGAAGTTAATCTTACACTGACTGCGCAGCCGAAGTATAAACCAAAAAAAGGGGACTTTTCGAAAAAGCAGGAAATCACGGTGATGCTTAAGTATGTCCCGGCAAGGATTGACGACATGAAGCTCGAATGTAAGCCTGCAGAGGACAAGCCCTGGTATGCCGTGGACGATAAAATCGAGCTTTCGATTAATTTGGCCAAGGAGGATAAGAACTTTTTAGAAGAGAATTCAGACTGGGAAGATGAAGTCAAGGTCAAGGCCGGAACATCGTCGGATTCGAAAACCGAGCTTGAAAGGGATGCAACAAAGGGCTGGAAGTATTCGGTATTTGCGGCCGAAAGTATGCAACCTGTTCAGTTCTTCATCAATGATAATAATGTTCCTGCGGGGAGCGAAGACTTTAAGAGCTTCGAGGTTCATACTGCAAATGAGCTGACCAGGGATATGCTTAAAAATGCAACGCTCGATGTAGTGGGGCTGGAAGAAGAATATGAATTGAACGAAGATGTTTCGCTTTCCGTTTCCCTTGACGCTGAGAACATAAAGAATGCGCCCGATTGGGAGGATGAAAAGGGAAAGATCAGCGTTAAGTATAAGGTAGAGGGCGGCGACGACCTTGCGCTCGAAGGGGATGCCGAAAAGGGCTGGACGTTGGATGGACTTAAGGCGCATAAAAACACCAGCTACACCTTCAGCATCTTCTTTGACGATGAATTTGTAAACAACAAGACCGAGGAGCTCCGGGTAAAGCCTGCGCCTTTCTATATCCATCTGATATGCAGGCTGAACGGTAAAGAGGATTGGGAATTTGATAATACCAATGGGTTCTGGAGATCTCCGGATATGAAGCGCCCATACATTGTGGCAGGCTCTGCGTTGGCGCTGATTATTTTGATGGTTATCATCATCAGAGCAGCCACAAAGCAGCGCTTCAAGGAGAATACATCGATCGTAATCACGGTCAAAACGGAGAACAATACCTTTGAAGGGCGCGCCGTGGATCTGGAACCCTGGGGCAAAAAAGTCGTGTCCCTTGGTTCATTAATCAGCGGCAGCACGTTGCCGCCCATCTCCCTGCTGATGGACAGCGACGTTATGAACAAAATCTGCTTCAAGCCGGTGCGCGGCGGTGTGTATGTTACCAATCGTAGCGGCAAGCTCAGCGGCGGCGACCGTGAAGTGCTCTCCCGTGACAGCAATACGATTACCTTGAGCGGCGACCATAATATCCTTGTTATCATCCGCTACGAATGAATGAAATATGGATTGAAGGCGTATTCAGGACAGAACCGGAAGTGAATGCAGCTGTGCAATACGGAAAATACAGTGATTTGCATGGACGGTAAGGAGTGTAGGAATGGAATACAGGAATATATACATCAGCTGCGGTAAGAATGTGGGACAGCAGCTCGGTGAGTCTCTGGCGAATGCACTGCGCCAGAGACGATATACCGTATTTGTCGGAACAGGGCTGGAGGGAATCGTATCCAGTACAGATTTTTTGCTGATTCTTACGCCGGATTGTATGAGCAATATCCAGAGAGAAAACGATTGGATACGTATGCAGATCGAAACGGCAAAGCGTGAGCATAAGAACATCGTGCCAATCCTCGCAGATGGTTTCCATTTTCCGGCGGAATTGCCGGAATCCATTGAATCGATTCGAAATTGCCGTGCTGTACATGCAAATGGAGATACTCTGGGGATTACAATGGATAGCCTGTGCAAGAACTATCTGGAATCAGAGCCGCGGAAGGATTATACAAAGCTTTATGTGTTCCTGGGCATTATGGCGGCCGTTCTGCTGGCATTGTACCTGTTCAGGAATCAGATCATTCCGCTGATCATTCCTCGGGCGACTGTTGTCGGCGTAGTGACGGACGCAGGAACGGGCGCGCCTGTTGCAGGCGTTTTGATCGCGGAGGGGACGACTTCCCAAAAGACGGATGAGAATGGCACATATAAAATGACTGTCAAGCCAGGCGATCATACCTTTGTCTATACGTGCGATGGGTATGAAGAGACTGAGAAGTCTTATTCGCTTAATCGCAACGATGAAGCGGATGGAAGTATAACCATTTCTGACGGCAAAGGTTATGTAACCGGCAGAGTTGTGCGGAAGATGGATGAAGGCGCGGTGATCGGTGCAAGCGTCGCCTGCGGAACTGAAACTGCGGTTACCGACGGAAATGGTGAATACAGTCTGTATCTGGAGAAAGGAGAGCAGTTGCTGACGATATCCGCGGAAGAATATGAGCAGGCAACAGAGCGAGTGCAAATAGAGGCGGATACGAGCGTTACAAAGAATATATCTCTTTCTACAGGCAAAGGTTATGTAACTGGCAGAGTTGTGCGGAAGATGGACGAAGGTGCGGTGGCCGGTGCAAGCGTCGCCTGTGGAACTGAAACTGCGGTTACCGACGGAAACGGTGAATACAGTCTGTATCTGGAAAAAGGGGAGCAGCTGCTGACGATATCTGCGGAAGAATATGAGCAGGCAACAGAGCGAGTGCAAATAGAGGCGGATACGAGCATCACAAAGAATATATCGCTTTCTACCGGAATGGGGTATGTTTCCGGCAGGGTGATCAACGCAGTAGATGGTTCTACGCTTCCGGGCGTTAGCGTAGCCTGTGGGAATCAGAGGGTTACAACGGATCAAAACGGGGATTTCAGCATTGCTGCAGATGAAGGCTCATATACACTGCGTTTTGAGATGGACGGTTTCATTGCAGAGGATAAGGAAGTGACGATTCGTAAGGACAATAGAATCACCTGTGATGCGGCACTTAGCCCGGAAATGCAAAGCGATCAGTATCGCGTGGTTCTTACCTGGGGCATTCGGCCGACGGATCTGGATTCGCATTTAATCTGGTCGAAGGATCATATATATTTCAGTCATAAGATTTCTAGCGAATCCGACGCGCAGCTGGATCTCGACGATACGCATTCCTATGGACCGGAAACTACTACATTTACGATGCTCCCCGGAGAAACCTATCAGTTCTTTGTACATAACTTTTCTGACGAGGCATCAATGGCGAATTGTGGTGCTCGGGTTGCAATATACTGTGGCACGAACCATTTGGCTACCCGCACCGTACCGGCTTCAGGAAACGGCCGTTATTGGGAGGTGTTCACCCTGCGGGATGGAGATATTACATACGGTGAGCAGATCCAGGCGCGGGAGCCCGAGCTGAACAGTTAATATTGGGGTATACGAAATTAAATACTTTGGCAAAATTGAAGCGCCTCTGCAGGGTGTGACGGACTGTCCACGCATTCCTGCAGAGGCGCTTTTGCAAATTGCCGATGACTTGTGATGTGATTGTGAGGGAGAACACAACCGAGAACTCGCAGAGCGAGTTAGAAGGCGCAGAAGCGTTTTAACCTCACCCTCACGGCAGATTTCGCTTGCCGCTGAAGCTGGTGAGCTTGATTTTATATACTGCCGTGTGTGCAAGAGAGCCGCACTCCGCCAGCGGATAATCCTCCATGCCGCAGTGCGCAAGCAGCGCGCGCAGTCCGCGCATTTTTTCTTCGCCCTGCACCTCTGCGGCCGTGCCAAACCCGATGAAGCTTTCATAGCGCGCGGTTGCGCCGTGCGGCGTGCGCGCCATGCCGTGGCAGATGTCCGCCTCTACGCACACGCGCGGGTCACGGCGAATGCAGTCTGCCTTCAGGCCGCGCTGCGCGCAGTGAAAATAGACGATGGGATGTTCGCCGTCGGTCTCCAGTCCAAACGACAACGGCACCACATAGGGCCCGTCCGGCGAATTCAGTCCCAGCCGTATGGTATCGCAGCGCGCCAATAGCGCGATGGCCTCCGATGGATCTGCAATCTCACGATCCCTTCGATTCATTTTTCTTCCCTCCTGCATTCAGCTTTCCCCGCGCCAGCGGCATTTTTCCATATCGATCCGCCCGTCCGGCAAAAAGGCGATGCCTTCGCCTTCCAGCAGTGCGCGGCGCACTTCGGCGTAGCCGCCGCCCGCGATCTCGCCGTTGTTTCTGACCACCCGCTGCCAGGGCAATCCGTCCGGACAGGCGCGCATCGCCCAGCCCACCTGCCGCGCGGCGCGCGGACAGCCGAGCATCCAGGCGATCTGGCCGTAGCTTGCGACCTGCCCGTGGGGAATGCGCGCCACGATCTCGTATACGCGCTCAAAAAATGCTTTTTCCATAGCTGGATTATAGCACAGCGCGGCGCAAAAGGGAACCGCTTTTTGCGCCGCGCCGCTTGACGCTTTCGTGAGCGTATTTTATAATGTTATATGGAAATTGAAAGGCGGTGGCGGCATGGCGCTCAAGGCTTACAAGACGCTGATCCGGCAGGGCGAGGACAGCTTTATCATCAATAAATCCCGCTTCATCGGCTATGGCTGTCCCTGCGAAACCGAGGACGCGGCGCTGGCGTTTCTGGCGGAGATCCGCGCCCGCCATCGCGATGCTACGCACAACTGCTATGCCTACATCGTCGGCGCGAATATGGGCGTGATGCGTTACAGCGACGACGGCGAGCCCGGCGGCACGGCGGGCATGCCGATCATCGAGGTCATGAAGGCGCGCGGCGTTACGAACGCCTGCGTGGTGGTCACGCGCTATTTCGGCGGCGTGCTGCTGGGCGCGGGCGGGCTGGTGCGCGCCTATTCGCAGGGTGCGGCGGCGGCGATCAACGCCTGCGGCGTGGGCATGATGCACCCCACCGCGCGCTACTTAATGGAGATCCCCTATCCCATGCTGGGGCGCATGGAGCATTTTCTGAAATCGGAGCCGATCATCGTAGAGGACAAGAGCTATACGGACGTCATCAGCTTCACGCTGATCGTGCGCGAGGCGGACGAGGACGGCTTCCTGCGCCGCCTGACGGATATGTCCGAGGGTCGCGTGGAGCCGCTGCGCGTGGAGGAGATTATGCTGCCCTGGCCCGAGGAGGCGCAGGCATGATGCGCCATGAAGTGCCGCGCGGTCTGGCAGATGTGCCGCTGAGCCGCTATCTGAAGCGCGCCTGGCCAATGCTGCCGGGGTTCGTGCTGCGTGATATTCTAAAGAAGCGCGATGTGCGCCGAAACGGTGTGCGGCTGAGCGCGGAGGACACGGTGCGCGGCGGCGATGTGCTGGAGATCTACGCGCCGGATAAGTACCTGCGTCCGACCGTGGAGGTGCTCTTTGACGACGGGCGGCTCATGGCGGCGGTAAAGCCGCAGGGGCTGCCCTCACTGCCGGATGCGGACGGCGTGGGCGCGGACACCATGCAGGCGCGGCTTGAGCGCATTCGCGCCGGCGTGCGGCTGTGTCACCGGCTGGATGCCGGCACCGGCGGCGTGATGCTGGCGGCGGTGGACGATGCGGTCTATGAACAGGCCTTTGCCGCCTTCCGAGACCATAGCATCGACAAGCGATACGCGGCGCTGCTGTGCGCGAAACCGCCAAAGGATAAAATGGAGCTGCGCGCGTGGCTGGTAAAGGACGCGCGGCGCGCCAGCGTGCGCGTGTTGAATGCGCCTGTACCTGGCGCAAAGCCCATCGTGACGCAGGTGCGCGTGCTCGGTGCGGCGGGCGATTTCTGGCGCGTGCAGCTTTCGCCGGTAACGGGGCGCACGCATCAGCTGCGCGCGCATATGGCGCATATCGGCTGTCCGATTCTGGGCGACGATAAGTATGGCGACCGGGAAATAAACCGCAGGGCGGGCATGGCGCAGCGGCTGTGCCTGTGGTGCGAGGAAATAGGCGTGCCCGAGGGCAGCCCGCTGAAGGACTATGCGGGCAGGAATTTTCGGGCGGATGCGCCGGATTGGATCAAAAAATGAGCGAAATGGATATTCGGCTTCTGGCGCTGGATCTGGACGGCACGCTGATGGACAGTCAGAAGCGCTTTCCGGAGATCAACTGCCGTGCGCTTCAGGCGTGCGAGCGCTGCGGCGTGCGCGTGTGTCTGGTCAGCGGCAGGAGCTTTGAACTGATGCGCCGCTTTGCGCGCGAGCTGGGCGTGCACCCGATGATGGCTGCCTGCAACGGCGCGCGCATCGAGGCCGGTGAGAACGGTCCGACGCTGGCGGAGCATACCTTTGCCGAGGCGGATGCGCGGCGCATACTCAAAACGCTGGAAGAGAGCGGAATGTATTTTGATTACTATCGGCGCGGCTGCTGCTACATGGGTAATCCGGAGGCGAAGGCGGCGCTCGGCGCGCGTTACGCGCACCATGTGCCCGGCGTGGAGGGCGAGGGCGAATACCGCTACGAAACCATTTGCGACCGCGATCGTTTGCATGCGGACATTGCCGCCGGCGTGTATAAGTTTGTGGCGCTGGGCATGCCCTACGACCCGCGCTTTGCGCGCCTGCGCGACGAGCTGGCGGATATGGGGCTGTCCGTCTCCAGCGCGTCCACGCGCAATATTGAATTCATGCCGGCAGGCGTGGACAAGGGCGGTGCGGTCAGGGCGCTGTGCGCGGCGGCGGGCGTTTCTCCCGAAAACGCGATGGCTTTCGGCGACCAGACCAACGATATTCCCATGCTGACCGCCTGCGGCTGGCCAGTGGCGATGGAAAACGCCGAGCCTGTCGTGAAGGAATGCGCGCGCATCATTGCGCCGGATCACAATCTCGGCGGCGTGGGGCTGACGCTGAAAAAATATGTGCTTGGAGATGAAGAAATATGATGCACGTCGTGCTGGTGAATCCCGAGATCCCGCAGAATACCGGCAATATCGCCCGTACCTGCGCGGCTACCGGGGCGATGCTCCATCTGATAAAGCCGCTGGGCTTTGAGCTTTCGGATAAGTATTTGAAGCGCGCGGGGTTGGATTACTGGCATTTGATGACGCTCGAGATCCACGAGGACTGGGCGGATTTTGTGCAGAAATACCCGGGCGCGCGCCTGCATTTCGCGACCACCAAGGCGCCGCGCGATTACTGCGCCGCTGCCTATCAGGACGGCGATTTTCTGGTATTTGGCCGCGAAACGAAGGGGCTGGATGAAAGCCTGCTGGCCGAGAATTACGAGCGCTGCATCCGCATTCCCATGCGTGCCGACGCACGCAGCCTGAATCTGTCTAATTCCGTGGCCATCGTGCTGTATGAAGCGCTGCGCCAGCAGGACTTCCCCGGTCTGTGCGCGCATGGCCAGCTGCATGGCACAGCGCAGGGGGAATGGAAGGATTATGTGTAAGGCGGCCGATCTGAACCGGTCGCAAAGCTGAGCGCGTCTGCATGCTTGCAGGCGCGTTCAGCCTGTCGAAAGCGCTTTTGACAAGCTGGGCGGTTCCTGCAAGGAGACGTGGACAATTTCTGTTTCGCCCCGCTGCATTCCCTGCAATTCTTCCCCCCTGTTAATCCAAATTCGCTTGCGCTGCGGTCATCGCTGCGCTATACTGAATTACAGGCATAATTACATACACAGGGAGGCAGATGCACCATGCAGCAGGACGTTATTCTGGTATTTGACCTGGGCAGCGAAGAGAACCCGAAAATTGCCCGCGAGATTCGCGCGCTGGGCGTGTACAGCGAGATTCATCCCCACGACATCAAGGCGGCGGAGCTGGCGGCCATTCCGAACGTGCGCGGCGTGATTCTCAACGGCGGTGTGAACCGCATTGTGGACGGTCAGGCCATCGACGCGGCGGACGCCGTGTACGCGCTGAAGGTGCCCATTCTGGCGGTGGATCATCCGGCAAAGCGGGGCGAGTGCATCGCCGCATGGCCGCAGGATGACGCCGCGCGCGCAAAGCTGCTGTCCGATTTCGTGTTTGATAAGTGCGGCTGCGGCCGGACGTGGAACGCGCAGAATTTCATCGACGATCAGATCGAGCGCATCCGTGCGCAGGTGGGCGATGGCAAGGTGCTGCTGGCGCTGTCCGGCGGCGTGGATTCCTCCGTGGTCGCGGCGCTGCTGATCCGCGCCATCGGCGATCGGCTGACCTGCGTGCATGTGAACCACGGCCTGCTGCGCAAGGGCGAGCCGGAGCAGGTGGTGCAGGTGTTCCGCCACGAGCTGGGCGCGAACCTGATCTATGTGGACGCGGTGGATCGCTTCCTGGACAAGCTGGCGGGCGTGGCCGATCCCGAGGAGAAGCGCCATATCATCGGCGCGGAATTCATTCGCGTGTTCGAAGAAGAGGCGCGCAAGCTGGACGGCATTTCCTTCCTGGGTCAGGGCACGATCTATCCGGACATCATCGAAAGCGGTACCCGCACGGTGAAGGCCGTCAAGAGCCATCACAACGTGGGCGGTCTGCCCGAGGATCTGAAATTCGAGCTGGTCGAGCCGCTGAAGATGCTCTTTAAGGACGAAGTGCGCGCGGTCGGCGCAGCGCTGGGCCTGCCGGACAGTATGGTGTATCGCCAGCCCTTCCCGGGCCCAGGTCTGGGCGTGCGCTGCGTGGGCGCGATCACCCGCGACCGGCTGGAGGCCGTGCGCGAATCGGACGCCATTCTGCGCGAGGAGTTCAAAAATGCCGGCCTTGAGGGCAAGGTCTGGCAGTATTTCACCGTCGTGCCCGACATCCGCTCTACCGGCGTGCGCGATAACCGCCGCTGCTTCGAGTGGCCCGTCGTGGTGCGCGCCGTCAACACCGTGGACGCCATGACCGCCACCGTGGAACAGCTGCCCTGGCCGCTGATTAATCGCATTACGCAGCGCATTACCGCCGAGGTCAAGGGTGTCAACCGCGTTCTGATCGATGTAACGCCCAAGCCCAGCGGAACGATTGAGTGGGAATAAATCTGGCGGCATAGCTGTACCTATTTACCAAAGCAGGCCGTCTGATTTTGGCAGCGCCTCGGCAAGTTGAGGCTCTGCAGGCCAATGTCCGGCTTTTTATTACAAATGAGAACCCCAGATTCAGCGCTATGCGCCGGATCTGAGGTTTGATGTTTAATATGGCGGTTATCGTTGAATTCTAACTGTTAATCAGCTCTTCAGGAAGGCGCAGTAGCCGCGATAGGCCTCGTACAGGTCGACCTTGGAAATGATCTCGTAAGGCGCGTGCATGGAGAGCACAGCCACGCCCGCATCGATCACGTTCATGCCGTACTTGGCGCAGGTGTAGGCGATGGTGCCGCCGCCGCCCAGATCCACGCGGCCCAGCTCGGCGAACTGGAACGCGACATCTGCATCGTCCATCACGCGGCGAATTTCCGCCACATATTCGGCGTTCGCGTCGCTGGAGGAGGACTTGCCGCGCGCGCCGGTGTACTTGTTAAAGCACAGGCCGCGGCCCAGATACGCGGAATTCTTGCGCTCAAACGCCGAGGCGAAATTCGGATCGAAGCCCGCAGACACATCGCTGGAGAGCATGCGGCTGTTGCGCAGGCAGCGGCGCAGCGCGAGCTCGGAATAGTCCTGCGTCAGCGCCAGCAGCTCGGCGGTGATGTTCTCGAAATACATGGAATCCATGCCCGTGGCGCCCACGCTGCCGATCTCTTCCTTGTCGGTCAGCACGCAGCACAGCGTCTTTTCCGGCACGCCCTGATAGTCCAGCACGGCGCGCATGGACGGATAGGCGCACACGCGGTCATCGTGGCCGTAGGCCAGAATCATGCTGCGGTCAAAGCCCATGTCGCGGGCGCGGCCTGCGGGCACGATCTCCAGCTCGGCGGACAGGAAGTCCTCTTCCTCGAAGTCGTATTCATCCTTGAGCAGCTTGAGCACGTTCGCCTTCACGGCGTCCTTGTCCTCGCCCTCGAGCGGACGTCCGCCGATGATCAGATTCAGCTCCTCGCCCTCGATGATCTTCGCCGCGTCCTTTTTCATCTGATCCTGCGCCAGGTGCGGCAGCAGGTCGGAAATGCAGAACACAGGGTCGTTTTCGCCCTCACCCACGGACAGCGCGATGGTGTCGCCGTTTTTCTTTACGACCACGCCGTGGATTGCCAGCGGCGTTGCGACCCACTGGTATTTTTTGATGCCGCCGTAGTAGTGCGTGTCCAGATATGCCAGATCCGCTTCCTCGTACAGCGGATTCTGCTTTACGTCGATGCGCGGGGAATCGATGTGCGCGCCAAGTATGTTCATGCCGTGCGACAGCTCCTGCGAACCGATAATGAACATCAGAAAGGCCTTGCCCATCCAGTTCGCATACACGCGGTCGCCGGGCTGCAGGCGGCGGTTTTCAGCGGTGCAGGCGGAAAGGTTCATAAAGCCGGCCAGCCCCGCCGCGCGCACGCACAGCTCCACGCATTCGCGCTCGGTCTTGCCCTGATTCAGAAATTCGCGGTACTGCGCCGCAAAGGTCTCCAGCGCGCCCAAATCGGCGCCCTTCCATGCATTTTTGCGTTCCATAATGCTATCTCTCCGTTTCGTGATATTCTTCGTCGTTGATAACGCGCTCGATGATGAAGCGCGGCCGCCGCTTGCTTTCGCCATATACCTTGCCGATGTATTCGCCGATCACGCCCAGGCTCAGCAGCTGTATGCCGCCGATCATCCAGATCGACCACATCAGCGACGCCCAGCCGGTCACGGTATGCCCCGCAATGCGGCGGATCAGCGTCCAGAGCAGCATAACGATGCTCAGCAGGAAGATCACCAGCCCGACGCTGAGGATCAGCCGCAGCGGCTTGACGCTGAACGAGGTGATGCCGTCCAGCGCGAAGGCCAGCATTTTTTTAAGCGGATATTTGCTCTCGCCCGCAAAGCGCGGCGCACGCTCATATTCCACGGTGGTGGAATTAAAGCCCACCAGCGGCACCATGCCGCGCAGGAACAGGTTCACCTCTTCGAATTCGCACAGTCCCTCCACCGCACGGCGGCTCATCAGCCGGTAATCCGCATGGTTGAACACGATGTCCACGCCCATGCCGCGCATCAGTTTGTAGAACACCTCGGCGGTGAAGCGCTTGAAGAAGGTGTCGGTCTTGCGCGAGGAGCGCACGCCATACACCACGTCGCAGCCCGCGTGGTAGGCGTCCAGCATGCGATCCATGGCGTTGATGTCATCCTGCAGATCCGCGTCCATCGAAATGGTCACGTCCGCAAATCTGGCGGCGGTCGTCAGTCCGGCTAGCAGCGCATTCTGGTGGCCGCGGTTGCGCGAAAGGTTCACGCCGGAAAACAGGTGATCCTCCGCGTGCAGCGCCTGAATGATCTCCCAGGTGCGATCCTTCGAGCCATCGTTGACAAACAGCGCGCGGCTGCGGTTGGAGATCTTGCCCTCGGCAATCAGGCCGCGCAGCTTCGCGCCCAGCCGTTTTGCCGTTTCCGGAAGCACCGCTTCCTCCTTGTAGCAGGGAACCACGACATACAGCGTATTGTCAGCTCTCATGAGCGTTTATCCTCCGATCCATTCAGTCCAGCGCGCCCGGACGGCGGCGATAATACACGGTGCAGATGCGCGCGAGCAGCAGCTGTGCCAGCAGCCGCGCCAGCTCCGAAAGGTTCAGCGGCGGGAGCCCCGAAATGGCGAAGCGCACCAGCATGTGCGCCGCGCCTGCACCGGCCGAAAGCAGCCAGCCCCACTTGAGCAGCGTCAGTCCGCAGCGCCGTCGCGCCCGAAGCCGCCGCGCGCTGCGCGCCAGCAGCACCGCCGCGATGGCCATGCACGCCGCCCATGCCCAGTCCGCATATTTCAGCGCGGGCAGACCTTCGTATATCTGGCTCTGCAGCGCCCGGTTGCGGTACGCGCCGCCCAGCAGCAGCCATGCCGCCTGTCCAAGGCGCAGCGCCGCCGCGCCGCAGAGCAGAAAGCAGCTCAGGAAGCGGTGCCATGCCATCGGGTATTCCGGCGGCGCGGGCGCCTCGATGCGCTCCTCCAACAGGTCGATCCGTATCGCTTCCGCCATATGCTCATATATCCTTTCGCGTTTGAATTTATGATAGCACAAGCGCTCGGGATATGCAACCGCGCGGCGGTGAATTATGGAAAAGGAACACCCATTAGATCTCTGCGAAGCTGTATTTTACCTGGCGCTGATCCTTTTCAGCCAGGATCACCAGCTCGCCATCCTCGCTGTGGGTGACCTCGACCTGGATGTCCGGCTCCAGCGCCTGAACGTAAGCGACCGGATCATCGGTGCTGATTTCCATGATCTCCACGCGCTTGGGAAGCTGCCCGCCGCACGAGGGCTGGCGCGTTTCGATGGTCAGTTCATATTCCTTCATGCAAAATGCCTCCTGTAACAGGTTTTTTCAGCGTTAGACCGCTGCTTAGATAATACACCTCGCGGAATGAAGTCATCCTCCATATGAAAGTTAAAAAATCGACCGCCGCGATGAAAATATTGCGGCGGTGCGGGGAAGGGCTTATCTGGTGCGGATCGGATGCCGGATCGCGGTTCTGAGCCGTTCGGGCGCGCATTTTCTGGGATCGGAAAGGTAGATCTCGTGGTGCAGGCGCGTTTCGGAAAGGTCGATGGTGAAGCCATGCGCCTCGGCATAGGCATGCATGGCGTCGACGGTCGACGGCTCGTCGTCATAGGGGCCAATGTGCATGCACTGCACGCAGAGCCCCTCGTCGCAGGTGAAAAATTCGACGCCGGAGAGATCTAGTCCCTTTTTGCGCGACGCCGTTTCAAGCGCCCAGTCGAGGTCGGCCTTCGTCACAAAATCAGGCAGCCGGATCACGGAAATGAAATTGAGCTCCGCCTTGCGCGCATAGTCGATGCCGCAGGCGCCGTCCTGCCGCCAGAAGCCCTCCAGCGGCGGCACCACATAGTCGAAATGGCCGTCGATCCGGTGGTCGCTCAGCCTGCTCATCTTGATCGTAAATGCCACGGCATAGAGCAGGCCGATGCCCGCCTTGTACTGGCCGCCCTCGGCGTTGGGATCGCCCCTGCCGCGCACGGCGATGTAGTTCATCGGCGGCACGGTCACGATGCCGGGCTTTTTGGGCGGCTGGTAGAATTCCCGATATTCCCTTTTGTAGTCAAACGCCATTTCCCGTTCTCCCTTCATATATGCTATATGCGGTGCGCTCTGGAATTTCTCGCTCTGCCGCTTATTGACCATTCTAGCACGGCAAGCCTGACAGAGGTATGTCAGCAATGCGGTTTTTTACCTTTCCTGCATGGACTTATCCAATTATATATGCGATAATGATATAAATTCAATTTATGAACAGGAGTATGGCCTTTGAACATCGTAGATATGACGCGCGGCAAGCCCGCCAAGCTGATGCTGAAGTTCGCGCTGCCCGTGGTGCTGACCAATCTTGGCCAGCAGCTGTACATGATCGTGGACGCGGCCATCGTCGGCAGGGGCGTGGGCGTGGATGCGCTGGCGGCGGTGGGATGCACCGACTGGACGTATTGGATCATCCTCTGGAGCGTACAGGTGATGACCCAGGGCTTTGCCACCTTCGTTTCCCGCTACTTTGGGCGCAGGGACTATCAGAAGATGAATCAGACCATCACCATGTCCTTTTTGCTCTCGCTCATCATCGGCGCTGCCTTTACCCTCGCGGGCATGGGGCTGGCGCGCCCCGTGCTCGCGGCGATGGATACGCCCGCCAACATACTTGACGACGCCGTGGTCTACCTTTCTACCATGGCAGCGGGCACGCTCGTCGTGACCGGCTACAACCTGGCGGGTTCCATCCTGCGCGCATTTGGCGATGTGAAGTCGCCGCTGTGGGCGATGATTATCGCCGCGCTGCTCAATATCGCGCTGGATCTGGTGTTTGTAATGGTCTTCAAATGGGGCGTGTTCGGCGCGGCGCTGGCGTCCGTGCTGAGCCAGATGTTCGCCTTTATGTTCTGCCTTGTGAAGATTCGCCGCATCGATTGCGTGAAGCTGGATCGCGCGGCGTGGCGCATTAATGGGAAGCTCTTCCGCAAGCTCTTCCTGTTCGGGCTCCCGCTGGCTATACAGTATGTCGTGATCAATATCGGCGGCACCTTCGTTCAGGCCACGATCAACCTGCAGGGCAGCAGCTTCGTGGCGGGCTATACCGCCGTTAATAAGCTCTACGGCATTCTGGAATGCAGCGCCATCGCCATGGGCGCGGCGTTTACGACCTTCGTTTCGCAGAATTACGGCGCGGGCAAATTCAGGCGCGTGCGCGAGAACCTGAAGACCTGCAACCTGCTGGCGGTGGGCTGCGCGGCGGCCGTCATGCTTCCGGTGCTGCTGCTTCGGGGCGTGCTGCCCAGACTCTTTTTGGACGTCGATCAGGCCGGCGCGGCCGAGGCTATCGCTGTGGCGATGCGCTACCTGACCAATATGGGGCTCAGCCTGCCGATGCTGTACCTGATCTATGTGTACAGGAGCAACCTGCAGTCCATCGGCGATTCCTTCTGGTCCATGGTTTCCGGCTTTACGGAGACGCTCGCCCGCGTCGGCGCGGCTCGGCTGGTCATGCGCTGGATCGGGCGCGATGCGCTCTTCTTCACCGAGCCCGCCGCGTGGTTCGCCGCCTGGACGACCGTCATGATTCCCTACTATTTCTACCGCAAAAAGCATCTGCCGATGGAGGACAGATAGGGCGGAGCGCTTCGCTTTGCAGCGGCCGTCGGCCGCTGCCCTATGCCCTGCCGCTCGAGGCTGCGGTTTCCGCCAGCAGGCGGGCAACTTCGTCCTGCGTGAGCTCGCGCCACTGGCCGGGCTTGAGCGCGCCCAGACGCAGCGAATTGATGCGCACGCGGCGCAGGCGCAGCACGGTATAGCCCAGATATTCGCACATGCGGCGGATCTGGCGGTTCAATCCCTGCGTGAGCACCAGATTGAACGATCGTTCGCCCGTGCGCCGCAGCCGGCAGGGCAGCGTTACCGTATCCAATATTGGCACGCCGGACACCATCTTTTCCATAAATTCGCGGGTGAGCGGCTTGTCCACCGTCACCTCGTATTCCTTTTCATGCCCGCCTGCGGCGCGCAATAGTCGATTCACGATCTCGCCGTCGCTGGTGAGCAGCAGCAGTCCCTCAGAATCCTTATCCAGCCGCCCCACGGGAAAAATGCGCGTGGGATAATCCACATAATCGATCACATTCATCGGCTCGCGCGGGTCGGCAGTGCACACGATGCCGCGTGGCTTGTTCAGCGCGATGTAGACGCATGCACCGCGCCCGCCGATGGGCTGTCCGTCCACCAGCACGCGCATGCCGGACGTCACGCGGTCGCCCAGCGCGCCGGTCTTGCCGTCCAGCTTCACGCGCCCCTCCGCGATCAGCCGGTCGGCCTCCCGCCGCGAGCAGTAGCCGCTCTCCGCTATGTATTTGTTCAGGCGAATGCCTGCGCCCTGCTCCTGCATGCCGTCACGCTTCCCTTCCGATAAATATTCTTCTCATCCAGTATAACACGTTTCTTCCTGCTGGACAAGTTTACATGAATGCGATACACTGGAACCATCGGTATTATTGATTTAAACGGGAGGCGCTCTATGGCCACAGTTACCCTTCGCAAGACCCGCGAGACCCGCGTTCGCGGCGGACATCCCTGGATATACGCTTCAGAGATCGAAAAGGTGGACGGCGCGTTTGAAAACGGCGACATCGTGGACGTGGCGGACTTCCGCGGCAAATTCATCGGCCGCGGCTTCTACAATCCGCAGAGCCAGATTTCGCTGCGCATTCTGACCCGCCGCGACGAGTCCTGCGATCGGGAATTCTTTCGCCGCCGCATTGCCGACGCTTGGGAATACCGCAAGCGCCTGTGCGATCCGGACAGCTGCCGCCTGATCTATTCCGAGTCCGATTTCCTGCCCGGCTTGGTGGTGGATAAGTATGCGGATGTGCTGGTGCTGCAATCGCTGTCGCTGGGCATCGAGCGCATCAAGGATATGATCGCCGATCTGCTGATGGAGGTCGTGGCGCCGGCAGGCATCTGGGAGCGCAGCGACGTGCCGGTGCGCCGTCTGGAGGGCATGGAGCAGACGACCGGCCTGCTGCGCGGCGCGGTGCCCGACCGCGTGGAGATGCGTGAAAACGGTATTCGCTTCCTGGTGGACGTGAAAAACGGCCAGAAAACCGGCTTTTTCCTGGATCAGAAGGAGAATCGCGCCGCGATCGCCCCGCTTTGCCCGGGCGCGCGCGTGCTGGACTGCTTCTGCCACAATGGGTCCTTCTCGCTGCATGCCGCGCGCTACGGTGCGGCAGACGTGCTGGGCGTGGATATTTCCGAGGACGCGCTGGAGGTCGCCCGCGAAAATGCGCGCGTCAACGACCTGGAGAACGTGCGCTTCGAGGCGCATAACTGCTTCGATCTGCTGCATGAGCTGACCGATGCGAACGAAAAATACGATCTGGTCATTCTGGATCCGCCCGCGTTCACCAAGAACAAGGCGGCGGTGCAGAGCGCCATTCGCGGCTACAAGGAGATCAATCTGCGCGGGCTAAAGCTGGTGCGCGACGGCGGCTTCCTGGTCAGCTGCTCCTGCTCGCAGCATATCCTGCCGGAAATGTTCCAGGACATTCTGAATCAGGCCGCACGCGACGCGAAGAAGCGCATACGCCTGGTGGAATACCGGACGCAGGGCAAGGATCACCCGCTGCTGCCGCAGAGCGTGGAGACGAAGTACCTGAAGTGCATGATACTGCAGGTGTTCGACTGATGGAACTTTTCGCCGCTCCGGTCGGTCAAAACAAGGAGAGGGGAAGAGACTGCGCGCGGCGCTGCCTTCGCTTTCTCAATAATCTAAGAAGCTGAGGAGAAAAAAGAAATGAAAAAACTGATCGCCATTATGATGACGCTGGCGCTGCTGTGCGCCTGCGCGTATGCCGAGACCGGCGACGCATTTACCGGCCGCATCCTGACCGGTACGCTGCCCAAGGAGGCTGAGCTGACGCGCAGCGAGGAGAACGCCGAGGGCTATATCGAGGAGCTGGCCTACGGCGACTACACCACCATCGCGCTGGCCTGCTTTGGCACGACCCATGGCCGTGACGCCTACATGGACGGCTATATGCCCGAGGATCTGATCGTCTGCGACGATATGCCCGTGATCTGCGGCGAGGAAAGCACGCACTGGCTGTTCACCACCGGCGAAAACGGCGACCGCGTGGTCAACGCCTATTCCTTTACCGCCGACGAGCATGTGTATCTCTTCCTCGTAGCGGTGGATACGCCCGCCTACGACGGCTGCCTTGACGACGACGATACCGATTATATGTCCCTGATCGAGGGCTGGATCGAATCGCTGCAGCTGACTGCGCAGGAATAAACAAATATCGAAGATGTGCGCCCCGCGGCAAAAGCCGCGGGGCGCGCTTTGGTATGGAAGTATTCTCCGTCAGCAGGTGCTGCCGGGGCAGACGCGGATCAGCGTCAGCGTGAACACATTCTGCACCACGGCGGGCGTAGAAATGGAAATGGCCGCGCTGCTGCGCAGCGTCAGCAGGTCGCCGCATTCAGCGGTGAAGATCGCCATGCCGGTCACGGAGGTGACGGCGGTGTCGGTCGTGGCGGAGGTGAGCGTCTGCGTGGAACCGGACAGCGTCGTACCGGAGAGTGCCAGAGAAAGATCGGTGGACACTGCCTGGGCGACGGGTATGTTCGCGGAATAGACGGCCAGATAGGTGCCGCCATGCAGGATCTCTACTCCGCCGCGCGGACAGGCGCGGAAGTAATCGGAATTGCCCACCGTCTGCCCGAGCGGGACGATGCCCGAGGTCAGCGCCGCGGTTTCTACCTGCGGTGTGGTGGGCAGAACCACGTCCACCGGCGCATTGCGCGTGAACAGGGCGCAGGGAAGGCAGTTTTCCACTTCCTCCGGCGCGGGCGCGCACGACTGCGGCTGCATCGGCGGCCAGGGCCAGCAGCAGGGCATGCAGTGCTTCGGCGGCCAGGGGCCGGGTGCGCAGGGGCCATTATAATAGGGAGGATTGCGATAGTACTGTTCGCAGGCAGGCCTGCCGCAGTTGGAAAACGGTCCGGCAACGCTCCCCAGCGCGCCGCAGCCGCTGCAGCCGCGGTTTCGGCAGCCACAATTACGGTTATTTGCCATAGAATGATTGCTCCTTTCTTTCGGATGCAGGGCATCCATGGGATCGGTTCATCCTATGCGGCGTGCGCCACATAGGTGCAGATCGACGGCGCATGGAAATGTGATTTAAATTGTGGTAGAAATATGAAAAATTCGCAGAAGGTGTTTCAAAATGCAAAATGATGTGTTATTATGTATAATAAAATAGTAATATTTATCCTATGTTGAGAAGCGTTGTAAGGCGGAAACGGAGGAGAGAGACGCATGAGGTTCAGATCGAAACGATGGCTTGCCGCAGTGCTGAGCGCGCTGCTGCTGCTTACGCCGCTGCTCGGCGTGCTCGCGGAAACGCTGCCTGAGCCCACCGCCGAGGCGCCGCGCACGAATACGCCTGCGCCGGCCGCGCCTGAAACTCCCGCACCTGAAAGCCCTGCACCTACCGCCCCGCCGATCACGGCGGAGCCGACGGCAACGCCCGAAGCCATGCCGCCGTCGGTGCCTGCCGCGACGCCCGAGGCTGCGCCTTCGCCGGAAATCACGGCGGAACCGACAGCCGAGCCCGCAGCCACGCCTGCGGAAGGGGCGACGCCGCAGCCCTCGGCGGACGCGCCCGCAGAGAATACGCCTGTGCCGGAGGTCTCTCCGACGCCGGCACTCGACGAGGAGGAAGATCAGGGCGGGGATCCCCCGAAGCTCGAGGACGGCGCGCTGAAGATCGTGTCTACCAGGCCGTATGCGGGCTGGCGGGGCGTGGTGCCCAGCGGCGAGCAGGGCATGCCCATTCCGATGCTGTTTCAAACCGATTATCCGGACACCGTGTGCACCATTCGTGGTATTCCGCGCTCAGTGGCCACGTCCGGCTGTGCGGCTACGAGCCTTTCCATGGTCATTGCCTACCTGACCGGCAATACGGAGCAGAACCCATCCGTACTGTTCTGCGATTCGGTGCAGCGCGGGCTGTATCAGGGCGCGGGCTGGAGCCATGAGACGCTGAGCTACTATGCTTCGGCCTACGGCGTTAAGAGCAGCTGGATCAGCAACAGCCGCAGCGCGCTCGTTAAGGCACTGTCCGAGGGCAAGCCGGTGATCGCGCATATGGGGCCGGGCATTTTCACCAGCCGCGGCCATTATGTGGTGCTGCGCGGACTGACGTCCGACGGCAAGGTTTTGATCAACGATCCGGTGAGCATGTCCAAGTGCGGACAGGCCTTCCCAGTCCAAACGCTGCTGACCCAGGCGCGCGGCAGCCACGCCTTCATGGTGTGCTGGGCAGACGATATGCCCGAATACTCCGCGCAGCTGGCGGCTTCTGAGGATGCAGTGTCTGGATCCACGGAAACGCCTGAAATGGCGGCGACGCCCGAACCGATTGCAACGGCAGCAGCGCCGACAGCGGCACCCGAGCCTGCGGAAGCGCCCGTGCGCAGTTGTACGCCGCGCGAGGATGCCGTGCGCCTGCGCGCCGAGGCCGATATAGCATCGCCCGCCGTGTGCCAGGTCAACCTGGGCGATACGCTGCAGATTCTGAGCGAGGCCGTCGCACCGGATGGTACGCTCTGGTATGAGGTCAAGGGTGCGGGTATGGCGATTCCGCGCTATGTGCGCAGCGATATGGTAATCGAAAACTGAAATGAAAAAACGGACGGTCTCTGAGGATAACGCATCTGCAGAGACCGTCCGTTTTTATGCTTTCAGGGCTTCAGGAGCTTTGCAGCTTGAGCAGTCGTCGATCCGATACGCTGCTGCGGCTGCCGTGCGCCGGAACGCGCAGTGTAAAGCGGCTGCCGCGGCCGGGTGCAGAATCCACGGTGATCGTGCCGCCCAGCACCCGCGCACAGTCCCGAACGCTGGAAAGGCCGTAGCCCGTGCCGCCGCGCGATACGCCGGGCTCGAAGATGTGCGACTGATAAGCCGCGTCCATGCCGGGGCCGCCGTCGATGACGCTCAGCTCGACGCTGTCGCCGAGCGCCTTTACCTCCACGCGGATCCGGCCGCCTGCGGGCGTGAAGCGAATGGCGTTCTCGAGCAGATTGTCCAGCACGCGCGTGATCAGCTCGCCATTTGCGTTCAGCGGGAATTCCGCCGCGTTGGTCTGGAAGCGCAGCTCGAGTTCAGGCGCTATCAGCGCCGCCCGGTCACGCGCCGAACGCGCAATCGCCACTGCGTCGCAGCGATCGCCGCCGCTGCTTTCATCCGCAAACGCCATGCGCACCATTGCCTCCATCTGGCCCGCGCTCTGGGTCAGCATCCGTAAATAGTCCTGCGCCCGCGCGCTGCGGCCGACCTCCATTTCCAACAGCTGCACGCAGCTGTAGATCAGCTGTATGGGCATTTTCAAATCGTGGAGCATCTGCATTGATCTGAGATCCATCATAAAACGCACCCCTTTTCTGACAAGTATTTATGCGGAAAAGGTGTGCGTTATGTCATTTTTCTGTCTAATTTTGCGATAAATTGCGCGTCAGGCGGCCTTTTTGCGCGCTTCCTTCTGCGCGCGGCGCTCATCTCGCGTGGCGATCCATTCGATCAGCATCAATATCAGCGCGACCGCGTATACGCCGCAGATCACCAGCGTGAAGGTCCAGCATTCCAGCCCGATCGGCAGCAGCTCCAGAATATACATTACGGAACCCAGCACCAGCAGAATCCGCCCGATGGTTCCGAGCTTTTTAACGTTTTTCATGGCTTGCATCTCCTGTTCGATTCGGGCATACCCGCTCCGAATCGTTTTATTTTATTATAGCACGCGCGTCAACCGTTTCAAGAGCGGTGGGCGCGTTTTCATAAATTGTTCAAAATATCGGGAATTTGCCCGTTAAATCCAGGCGCAGACCTTTTTTTGCTTGACTTTTCGGGTGCGCGTGGCTTATAATAATATGGCGTTGGCGGTTTGCCAAAGCAGATATATGGAGCGGTATCGAAGTGGTCATAACGGGACTGACTCGAAATCAGTTGAGGTGCAAGCCTCCGTGGGTTCGAATCCCACCCGCTCCGCCAGCTAAGTACCCAGGTATTGATACAATATCTGGGTACTATATTTTTTGGCTCATTGTCAAATGTAGGGGTGTGCCCTCGAAGCGAGCAGAATCCTTGCCCTGAAGGCGGTTCATTGTCAAATGTAGGGGTGCGCCCTTGCAGCGAGCAGAATCCTTGCCCTAAAGGCAGGGAAGCTTCTGAAGCCGAAGGCGAGGCGTTTGAGGGTTTTAATGGCGTTATTGCAGCCCTCAGTAAAACCGTTGGACAGGCGAATGTCGAATGCGTTCAGGATGTAGGTATGCCAATTGGCGAGCATTTTGCGGCAGGATCTGAACTCCGGAAGGTTCAGCCGGTCGCAGGCATCCAGCCAGAAGTCCATTAGGCGATCGGCTTCGTCGCGGCTGGGCGCGGCCATGAAGTCGTAGAATGTCTCCTTTTGCGCTACAATCTTTCGTAGACAAAGTATTTCCTCCTCAGGTTGTGGATTGTCGCATTTTCATTTTACCTGAGATGATTTACTTTGTCTCCCTTTTTGGGGTCACCCCTACTTTTATTATAGAACCGGAATTCATGGGCGTAATAAAGCTCGCTCACTTCATAGTTGTAACCGCATTTGCGTAGCGTTACCCTGAATGCGACGGTTTAGTGCGACTTGCGCAGAATTGCGCGTGTATGCCTTGCGAAGAATGCAGTTTGCGTGTAGAATGGAAGCGGAAGGATGGGAGGGAGATTCATGACGCGTGGATTCGTTCGCAGACTGCTTGCAGG
>CAKUOX010000019.1 GCA_934670175.1 uncultured Clostridia bacterium
GGTCGGGGTGACAGGATTCGAACCTGCGGCCCCATGCTCCCAAAGCACGTGCGCTACCAAACTGCGCTACACCCCGACAGACTATCAAGTGCCGTGCCCGAAGCGACATTTAGTATTATAACAAAGCGCGCGATATTTGTCAATACTTTTTTGCGGCGAAAAATCGTGGATTTGGAAAAAACTTCGAACAAGCCGCCTAGCGCCCGTTCAGATCTCCCGCCGCCCCTGGAACGCGCGCAGCAGCGTGACCTCGTCGGTATATTCCAGCTCGCCGCCCACCGGCACGCCGTGGGCAATGCGCGTGGCCTTGATGCCCATGGGCTTGATCAGGCGGGAGATGTATGCCGCCGTGGCCTCGCCCTCAACGTCCGGATTTGTAGCGAGCACGACCTCCTTCACCTCGCCCGCCGCCAGCCGCTGCATCAGCTCTCTGATGCGAATATCGTCCGGCCCAACGCCATCCATCGGCGAAATAACGCCGTGCAGCACATGGTACAGTCCGTTGTATTCGCGCATGCGTTCCATGGCGTTCACGTCGCGCGGATCCTTCACCACGCAGATAACGTCGTGCCGCCGGTTCGGATCCGAGCAGATGGCGCAGGGATCCACATCCGTGAAATTGCCGCAAACGGGGCAGAAATGCACCTGCTGCTTGCCGTTGAAGATGGCCACCGCCAGCTCCTTCACCTGCTCCTCCGGCAGTGAAATGATATGATATGCCAACCGCTGCGCGGTCTTGCGCCCGATGCCCGGAAGCCGGGAAAGCTGGTTCACCAGCCGCTGGATCGCCTCTACATCTGCCATGAAATCAAACCTCGATATACATGATTACGGGACGGCAAAGCGCCGCCCCGACTGAAAACGTGCGTACTCTATTCGGAAATCAGAACAGCCCGGGCATGCCCAGTCCGCCGGTCATTCTGCCCATTTCGCGCTCCATGGTCTCACCGGCCTGGCGCAGCGCCTCGTTCACAGCCGCCAGGATCAGATCCTGCAGCATTTCCACATCGTCCGGATCCACAGCCTCGGGCTTGATCTCGATGGAGAGCAGCTCCTTCTTGCCGTTGACCTTCGCGGTCGCCATGCCGCCGCCCGCCGTAGCTTCAAATTCGCGCGCTTCGATCTCTTCCTGCATCTTCGCCATCTGCTGCTGCAGCTTCTGCGCCTGCCGCGCCAGCTGCTGCATGTTGCCGCCGCCCATCATATTCGGGAATCCGCCTCGTGCCATATATCGCTACCATCCTTTTCAAAAAATCATGTTCCTTCATATTATACACGATTTTCCCCCTGACGTAAAGCAAAAATATTCGCGCCTGCTTTGGCATGCCGCTTCGCAGCGAGCACATGCTCCACCCCGCAATTCTGCCCGCCGGCAGTTCGATCCTGTTTTTCCATCGCGGACAAAGACGCGCACGGGCGTTGATCCGCGTACAGAATCATCGTCTGAGACGATGAATTACCGTAGTTGTAAAATATTCGTAATATTTATCCGGTATAATGGTTGTGGTTGATTATAAAAACGAAAGGCGGTAACTCCCATGCTTAACAAACTGCTGGCTGTTCTCCTGATCGTCTCCATGATGATTGCGGGCTTTGCGCTTGCTGAAGAAGCGCCTGCGCACACGCCTGCCGTGATTCTCTACACCAACGACGTGCATTGCGGCATCGACGATGCCATCGGCTATGCGGGTCTGGCGGCATATCGCGCGGCCTATGAAAAGGCCGGCTACGATGTGCTGCTGGCCGACTGCGGCGACGCCATCCAGGGCGCAGCCGTGGGCACCATCTCCAAGGGCGAATACATCGTGGACATCATGAACGAGGTCGGCTATTCGGTCGCCACCATCGGCAACCACGAGTTCGACTACGGTATGGATCAGTTCATGGCGCTGAAGGACAAGGCGCAGTACGATTATGTGTGCTGCAACTTCACCGATCTTGAAGGCAACGCCGTGCTCACGCCCTATGTCATCAAGGAGCTGGGCGGCTGGAAGATCGCGTTCGTGGGCGTAGACACGCCTGAGACCTTCACCAAGTCCACCCCCACCTATTTCCAGGACGGGGAAGGCAATTACATCTATTCCTTCAATGGCGGCAACGGCGGCCAGGATCTGTTCGACATCGTGCAGAAGTACGTTGACCAGGCCATCGGCGAGGGCGCCGATATCGTCGTGGCGCTGTGCCACCTGGGCACCGAATTCATCGCCGACGACAAGGCCTGGACCTCCTCCGACCTGATCGCCAATACCACCGGCATCGACGCCGTGCTCGACGCGCACAGCCATTCCACCATCGAGGGCGATCTGGTGCTGAACAAGGACGACGAAGAGGTGCTGCTCTCCTCCACCGGCACGAAGCTGGAGGCGCTGGGCGCGCTGACCATCACCGAGGATGACGAGGGCGCGATCGTGCTCGAAACCGGTCTGCACACCGAAAGCCTGTTCCAGGACGACGCCATGACTGCCTATGTGGACGGCATCAAGTCGCAGTACACCGAGCTGCTCAGCCAGGTGGTCGCGCATACCGACGTTGACCTGATCGTCGACGATCTCACCGCCGTGGACGCCGAGGGCAAGCCCATCCGCATCATCCGTACGCAGGAGACCAACCTGGGCGACCTGTGCGCAGACGCCTACCGCTACATCTCCGGCGCGCAGATCGGTCTGGTGAACGGCGGCGGCATCCGCAAGACCATTCCCGCAGGCGACATCACCTACGAGCAGATCATCGCCGCGCATCCCTTCGGCAACATGCTCACCGTGGTCGAGGCCACCGGTCAGCAGGTGCTGGATGCGCTGGAAATGTCCGCAGCCAAGCTGCCCGCGGAAAACGGCGGCTTCCTGCACGTCTCCGGCCTGACCTTTGAAATCAACATGGCCGTCGAGTCCCCCGTGGTGGTGGATGAAAACGGCGAATTCGTAGAGGTGAACGGCGAGCGCCGCGTGCAGAACGTGCTGGTGGACGGCGCGCCCATCGATCCCGCCGCCATCTACACCGTGGCTTCCCACAACTACATGCTCAAGGACGGCGGCGACGGCATGAACATGTTCCAGGGCGACACCATCCTGCAGGATGAAGTGATGCTGGATAACCAGGTGCTGATCAACTACATCGCCGAGGGCCTTGCCGGCAACGTGGGCGAGGATTACGCCGAGCCCTACGGCCAGGGCCGCATCACCATCATCGAATAACGGTCGGAAGCGGATCCCTGCACCCCATTCATCAGCATAGCTGATGAATGGGGTGCTTGCTGTATTCTGGATCGAAGCCGGACAGCATATAGCAGATAATGTCCCAGTCTGATTTGAAAAGAGGGTATAGCTCCATGGAAAAGCTGAAGGTATTGATGCTCAACGGCAGCCCGCGCGCCAATGGCAATACGGCGCTGGCGCTGCGCGAAATGGAAGGGATATTTGAAGAGAGCGGCGTAGAGGTCGAAACCGTCCTGCTGGGCAATCAGGCCATCCGCGGCTGCATCGCCTGCAATGCGTGCAGCCGCATGGGCAAATGCGTATTTGACGATGCAGTGAACATGCTCGCCCCGAAATTTGAGGCCGCGGACGCGCTGGTGGTCGCCAGCCCCGTATACTACGCCTCCGCAAACGCCACGCTGATTGCATGCCTGGATCGGCTGTTTTACAGCACCGGCTTTGATAAGACGATGAAGGTCGGCGCAAGCGTGGTCTGCGCGCGCAGAGGCGGCTGCTCCGCCACCTTCGACGAGCTGAACAAATATTTCACCATATCGGGCATGCCCGTCGCATCCAGCCAGTACTGGAACAGCGTTCATGGCCGCGCGCCGGGCGAATCGGCGCAGGACGCCGAGGGCCTGCAGACCCTGCGCGCACTGGCGCGGAATATGGTGTTCCTGATGAAGAGCATCGCGCTGGGCAAGGCGCAGTTCGGTCTGCCCGAGAAGGAGCCGCGTGTCGCCACGCACTTCATTCGCTGAACACGCGATCCAGATAATTATAATCGAAGCGGAACCGGCGCTCAGAGACGACGCCGGTTCTGACTGTCTGCCGAAAGGACTTCAAGAGCTCGAGATGGATTCTGCCTTCGCGAGCTTCGGGTCGTTCACCACGGCGTTCCGCGGCCTGCGCGCCGATCCGCGCCGGAGTAACATTGATATTTCTACAGTTAACAAAATAATTTATTAAACGGTTGACAAAACAAAAATATGATTCTATAATAGACTCATCCTGTCAGGAGCGATTAATTTCATCAACTCACTTTGTAAATTTGCAGATAGATTACATCTGCAAAAAATATAAGGAGGACTCGACAATGAAAAAGACTCTGGCTCTGCTTCTGGTTCTCTCGATGCTGCTGCTGGGTGCGGCGATGGCCGAAGGCAATAAGATCGGCTACACCTGCATGGACGGCACCAATCCCTTCTTTGTAGCGCTTGAAGGCTCCATCCGCGAGGTCGTTGAAGCGCACGGCGACGAGCTGATCTCTCTGGATCCCCAGAATTCCAACGAAAAGCAGATCTCCCTGGTAGAGGATATCATCATGCAGGGCGTTGTGGCGATGTTCATCAACCCCGTTGACCGCGAAGGCATCCTGCCCGCGCTGGACGCGCTGAAGGAAGCCGACATCCCGATCTTCGGCTTTGATACCGAAGTCGCGGATATGTCCTATCTGGTTTCCTACGCCGGCTCCGATAACTACAACGCCGGCTACGTCTGCGGCCTCGACCTGCTCGAGAAGTGCCCCGAGGGCGGCGACATCATCGTTCTGGACAGCCCCACGATGCAGTCCGTTGTGGACCGCACCAATGGCTTCCTGGATGCGATCAAGGACAAGGGCTTTAACGTAGTCGCTCAGATCGACTGCATGGGCAACCAGGAGCAGGGCAACCTGAACGGCACCGACGCGCTGACCGCCAACCCCGATGCGGTTTGCATCTTCGGCGGCAACGATCCGACGGCTCTGGGCGCTTACGCTGCGGCTGAAGCGGCCGGCTCCAAGGCGCTGATCTACGGCGTAGACGGCTCTCCGGACATCAAGGCGCTGATCGCTGAGGGCAAGGTCACCGGTTCCGGCGCTCAGTCCCCCATGACCATCGGCAAGACCATCGCCGAGACCTACTACAAGTGGCTGGACGGCGAAGAGGTCGATGCCTACATCCCGATCGAGACCTTCATGATCAATGCCGACAACGTGGCCGACTACGGCACCGACGGCTGGCAATAATCGCATCGGCTCGACCTGACGGGCCGCGAAGGCAGCATTAATTTGAAGCGTTTGGAACGGGCGGCGCCTCGGCGTCCCTGATTCCGGCGCAACTCCGATTGCCGGCGTTTCGGCCGAAACGCCGGCAATTTCGCGATTTGAGAAAGTGGCTTTGTCTTTCCTGGATAAAGCCCCTTTTTCAAATCGTTCCCCCACAACGAAGAAACGGTGGTGAGATCAAGTGAGCGAATATTTGCTCGAAATGAAGGACATCTGCAAATCGTTTCCGGGCGTCAAGGCACTGCAGCATGTGGATTTCCAGCTGAAGGCTGGCGAGATCCACGCGCTGCTGGGCGAAAACGGCGCGGGCAAATCTACCCTGATCAAGGTACTGGGCGGCATTTACATTCCAGAGAACGGTCAGATATTTATCGACGGCGAGAAGGCGGCCATCACGGGCGTAAACGCCGCGCGCGACAACGGCATTTCCATTATCCATCAGGAGCTGGTGCTGGTGCCGCACATGACCGTCGCCGAAAATATCTTTCTGGGACGCGAGCCCATGGGAAAATTCGGAGTCGATTTCCGGAAGATGGCGAAGGATGCGCAGGCGATGCTGGATCAGTTTGACCTGGGCATTCAGGCGGAAACGCCGGTCGGCGAGCTGAGCATCGCGCAGCAGCAGATGGTCGAAATTGTGAAGGCCATTTCCTTCAACTGCCGCATTCTGGTGATGGACGAGCCCACCTCCTCCATTTCCGACCGCGAGGTAGCGCACCTGTTTGAGATCATGCGCAATCTGGCGCGCACCGGTGTCGGCATCATCTACATCAGCCACAAAATGAGCGAGCTGAGCGAGGTCTGCGACCGCGTGACCGTACTGCGGGACGGCATGTATGTGGGCACGCGCGAGGTCAGCAGCACGCCCAAGGATGAGCTGATCACCATGATGGTCGGCCGCGAGCTGGATCAGTACTACACGCGCGACCACGTCAAGAGCGACGAGGTGGTGCTCAAATGCGTCAACATAAACGACAATAAAAAGAAGCATCAGCGCGTAAAGGACGTCTCCTTCGAGCTGCATCGGGGCGAGATCGTCGGCTTTGCAGGTCTGGTGGGCGCAGGCCGCTCCGAAACGATGCACTGCCTCTTCGGACTGACCCCCAGCGCCACGGGCGAGATTTATCTGGATGGGAAGCGCGTAAAGATCAAGGATCCGGTCGAGGCCATGAAGCACGGCATCGCCATGATCCCTGAAAACCGCAAGGTGGAGGGGCTTTACCACTTGCAGAGCGTGCGCTTCAATTCTACCATTGAGGTTCTTGAGCAGTTTATCCACAATCTGCGCGTCAATTCCAAAAAGGAAGCCGCCATTGCGCAGGATTTCATCGACAAGATGCACACCAAAACACCCAGCCAGGAGCAGGCGGTGAGCAACCTGTCCGGCGGCAACCAGCAGAAGGTAATGATCGGGCGCTGGCTGGCCACCGATCCGCACATCCTGATTCTGGATGAGCCGACCCGCGGCGTGGACGTCGGCGCCAAGGCGGAGATCTACGAGATCATGAACGAGCTGACCAAGCAGGGCGTTTCCATTATCATGATCTCCTCGGAGCTGCCGGAGATCATCAACATGAGCGACCGCGTGTATGTGATGTACGAAGGCCGATTGACCGGCTGCATCAGCTACGATGAAGGCCTGAGCCAGGAAGCCATCATGAAGCTCGCTACCCTTGAAAATGCAGGAGGTAATAACCAATGAAAGCCGTAAAGCGTTATTTTAAGGAAAACCTGGGCATACTGATCGCCCTGTTGATCATGATCGCCTTCTTGTGCATCTGGCCGCGCACCCGCACCACCTTCCCCACCATGAAGAATATCTTCAACGTGCTCCGCCAGTCCGCACCCAACGTAATGCTGGCCTGCGGCATGACGATGTGCATCCTGCTGGGCGGCATCGACCTGTCCGTGGGCTCCATCATCGCCATGTCCGGCTGTCTGGGCGCGGGCGCGGTGGTTTGGGGCGGCATGCCCGAAATCGTCGGCATACTTATCGGCCTGGCCTCCGGCGCGGTCTTTGGCATGTTCAACGGCATCCTGATCGCCAAGACCACCATCCCGCCGTTCATCGTGACGCTGGCGTCTCAGAACATCGCCAAGGGCATCGCCTATGTATTTTCACAGGGCAAGCCGATTCGCTGCATGACCGACGCTTGGAAATTCCTGGGCGCGGGCTATATCGGCATAAATGAAAGATGGCGCGTTCCCACGCCGGTCGTCACCATGCTGATCGTGTTCCTGCTGTGCGTACTGTTCCTGAACCGCACGCGCATCGGCCGCCACATCTACGCGGTCGGCGGCAATACCACAGCCGCCAAATTTTCCGGCATCAATACCGTTAAGGTCAAGTTCATCGTGCACACCATTTCCGGCCTGCTGGCCGGCCTGGCGGGCATCACCATCGCCTCCCGACTCTATTCCGGCACCTGCACCTCCGGCGACGGCGCTGAAAACGACGCCATCGCGGCCGTCATCATCGGCGGCACGTCCATGGCGGGCGGCTCCGGCAAGCTGGGCGGCACGCTGATCGGCGCGCTGATCATCGGCATACTGAACAATGGCCTGAACCTGATGGGTGTCAATTCCGACTGGCAGTACATCATCAAGGGCGGTGTTATCCTCGGCGCGGTGTATGTGGACTTCATCCGCAGCCAGAAGAAGGCCAAATAAGGTATATCTTGAGAATGGGTCGACAGCATGCTCCATTGTGCAGCGGAGACGTTGCCTGATGGCAGCCGCCGACCCGCAGGGTTCCGGCTTCGCCGGTACGGTTCTTCAGTCAGACCACTCGTTAAACGGGTGGGTTTGACCAAGCCCTATAAATGCATGTCCTCTAAAAAGGGTATCGAAAGACCTGACAACCACATTATTATCACGGGCAACCCCCTACTCGGGGGCTGCCTTTATTTGCCTTTCTATGTGCTAGACTTTATCTGAACAGTCGAAAGCCTTGATATATCAGGGGTTTGGGCTTGCTTTTTGGATAAGGTACAATAAGGAACCTGTTGACAGTACCACCAAGATATCTAAGAAACATACTCCATGACATTTTCCGTATGCTCATTATCATTCGTTGTAGTAGCGATATCGGTAAATACCTCAAAAATGTTATTATCAACAATATGAATTCTTGATTCTAATGCACTATTATTGCCACCGGCGAATGCAAGAAGTTGATTTTTTCTATTATCTTCGTAAAACCACCTCTCTTCTTTTATTAAAGCGTCTTGCGGAGCATCATGGCAATAAATGAACACATGAACATTAGGCTGAACCTTCATCCTTTCAACAATTCTCTGCCACCAAATCTTATCTGTTGCTCCTATTGACATTCCATAAATGTAGATAAAAGAACTGGTCTTAATCACCTCGTGTGCCTTTTCGTCTATTCGCGCTTCGTTGCCTTTGTTCGTTCTTTGTTTGATAAATGAATTTAGATAAAAAGGCGAATCCCCATCGAAAAGAGCCATATTTGCAATTTGAGATTCGTCATTTACCCCGAAAACCATATCATTTTCGGTTGTGCCATGGACATGGATCGTCTTTCCAAATGAATTATGATACGTTGTATTCTTATACCCTCGCGTTCCCAACGGGATTCCTTGCTTTTGAGCGGCTTCTATAAGCCTGTCAATAATGCACGTGTAATTAAAAACGAGAAAATTGAACGTAAATCCTCCATCAAAGGCACCATTGGAAAGCTCAACTTCATCATTTTGGACTTCAGTCAAACCAGAGTGGAACTTATGGATTGCCTCAACAAAAGTTTGCTCATATCCTTCTATGCAAACTCTTGTCTCCTGTTCCTGCAAATACGCTGCCAGTTTCCTGCAAAAATCAATACGCCTTCTAGAAAACGAACCCGCCTTTTTCCCCTGTTTTACTATGTTATCCGTATAACGTCCAAAGGCTAATTCTGCGTTAGCCCATAGATTTTCAGAAGTGTCAGAGTTTCCGTTTTGCTGTTTTCGAATATCTGCCTTGAAACTTTTAATTTCCTCGTCGTCCTGAGAATTATCTTGAAGGTACTCCGCTAAAAAATCAGTGTATCGCGTATCAAGGCCAAGATTTAGGTCAAATCCGTTTCCAATTAAGAAGGTAATATTCATTCGTATGTTCCACCTTTCTCTGAAATGTCTTTCTCTATATTAGCAGGTTAGCTCCTGATACCGTTTCATCAGTTCGGCAACGCAGGCTGCTTCGGTCGTTCCTTTCACGGGCATACCGTAAGCTTCCATGACGGCGCGGTCGTTTTGCTGATGCGCCTTGCGCAGCTCCGGCGGCATGGTCGCTTCGTCGTACAGATCGGCCAGGGAGCAATCCGGATACAGTGCGCGAGCATCGAGGATCGCCTGCGCTGTCTGCTCAATCTTGGCTTTCTGCGCGTTGGTCGGCGTGGGCCATGGGAAATTGTTGTAGACAATATCCTTTGAATAGCGATAGTCGCTCTTCAACCGACCACACACTGTACGCATCCATGCCATGTGGACATTGGATTCCAAAACGCCAAAATGAAACAATGCTGCATCTGGGATTAAGAACAAAAGATCGCTTGCAATTACGCTCGCATCTAAAAAGCCAAGCGGAATATAGCGTCGACGCTCTGATGATGTCTTAGGAACCGCAATATAGCAGCCTGTTCGCGGTTGGGCAATTTGGCAGAACAAGGATGGCGTTTCCGCGAATTTTCTTGTTCCGGCAGCTTTGCTCGCCAAACGGAAATCTCTGACGCTTTGGATTCGCGCTTTGACCGTTGGACACTTTGAAATTTCTGCCGGATTTGCACCCAAAAGCCACAAGCAATATCTCTTCTTGTTTTTAAGAAACTCTTCCGCGCCAAGGTAAAGATGAATCCACTGTTTGGATAGTGGTTCACGGGCAATGAGTTCGTCTTTCTCACTTTCGTTTAGAATGAACCCACCACCATCTCGCGGCATACTGCCAAACCGAATATGAGGAACGGCGCATAGCGGGTTAGAACGGCTCTCGATGATTACAGTAGGCGCATCAGTGAGATACTGATTGATATTCTCAACCAATTTCACATTTCCCAAGCTATCGAATAGACGGGAGTTAAGCGATTTATGATATGAAAAACCTACAATAATGCAATGGACATGCGCCTTGATTGACGCTTCACTATCCCATCTAAATGTCCGATGCGCGAAGTTGATATGTACGCCTTCGGAAAATAGAGTTGCCCAAAGAGTTGTTGCTTGCTGTCCTTGGCAAATAGAATTCGTTGATACAAACGCTGTCCTGATGTGTGTGCTCTTCATCAGTTCTGTAGCCTTTTTATACCAACCAACAACATAATCAAGTTCGCCAACAGACTTAAACCCAAGCATTACATTGGTTATGTCATCCTTTTGTTCGGAAGACATATACATACCGCCCACAAACGGCGGGTTGCCCATGATATAGTTCAGCTCGTGCTTAGGCACAACCGTTTCCCAGTCGATGCGCAGGGCGTTGCCCTCGATGATATTGACATAGGATTTCAGCGGAAGGAAGTCCAGATTCATATGGACAATATCCTCCGTCTGCTTCATCATCTGGCTTTCCGCAATCCACAGCGCCGTTTTCGCCACGGTCGCCGCAAAATCGTTGATTTCAATGCCGTAAAACTGGCGAATGGAGACGCGAATGGGGCTGGTAATGCCAATGCCCATGGCGATCTGACCGGCAGTGATTTTAGCCTGCTCCGCTTTCGTACTCGCTGTACGAGAATCCAGCAGCAGGCGAATCACTTCATTTTCCATTTTGCGCAGCGACAGATAGGTCTCCGTCAGGAAGTTCCCGCTGCCGCACGCCGGATCGAGAAATTTCAGGGACGCGATTTTATCCTGAAAGGCTGTCAGGCGCTGCTCGCGCGTTTTGGTTACAGCGATCTGCTTGATTTCATTCAGCTCAGCCTGCAGGTCGTCCATGAACAGCGGATCGATGACCTTGTGAATATTCTCGATAGAGGTATAGTGCATACCGCCCTTGCGGCGGGTTTCGGGATTCAAGGTGCTCTCAAACACCGCGCCGAAAATGGTGGGGCTGATGCCGCTCCAATCAAAATCCTCGCTGGCACGGGTCAAGAGCAGGTTGAAGATTTCATCGTTGAAGGGCGGAATCTCGATGTCTTCATCCGAGAACAGTCCGCCGTTGACATAGGGGAACGCCGCCAGTTCCGGGTCATCCACCACCAGATAGGGGTCGCGTTCCTCTATCTTCTGATCAAGAATGCGGAACAGTTCTCGCAGGGCCTTACGTCCCTTCTGCATGCCGCGATTGCGCAGGAAATCATGGAACATATTGTGCTTGCCGAAAATGCCCGCATCCTCAGCATACAGGCAGAATACCAGACGCACGCAAAGCATATTCAGGCTTTTCAGTGTGCGTTCGTTGTTGGGGTCTTTGTACTGCTTCATAAAAGCATCGTACAGCTTGCCCACCAGCTCGCCCGCCTGCATGGAGATTTCCATTTCGCGCTTGATATTCGCATCGCCAGCATCGACAAGGAAATTCAGGCGGTAGTATTCCGTCGGCAGATTTTCCAGCAGGATTTCTTCGGGTTCACCGTTCGGGCGATTCATATCGTAAATCAGAAAACGCCCAAAATTACATGTGATGACCCACTTCGGATGGCTGTCAACAGGTAGTTCGGTAATATAGCGCTTCGCCTGCTGGAACGGGGTCAGCAAAGAACCGTCCGACTGCTTAATGGGTTTCAGCAGATCTTTGTCCAAACCTTTCTGCTCAATCAGAACGCGGGTGCGCGGAATATAACCATCAATAAAACTTGTATGGTCAAGATGCACCTGATCTTCAAAGGAAATATATTCGGCAGGATGTTCCACGCCGTAAACTTCGCCCAGCAAAGAAAGCCAGAATTTTTGACTTTCGCCCTTTTCATACCCCTTGCCTTTCCAGAATTCAGCAAAGTGCTTTGCAGCCTTTCTCTGTTCCATATCAGTCATGGCGACATCCTCCGTTTGCAGTTCAGATGGGTACACTACACAAAAATATTATACTGCAGGACGTCATTTTCAGCAATCGGAAAACATCAGATTTTGTTGGTTTTGCTGGGTTTTCTGAATTATCGCCTTTTGTAGTCCAGCAGCGCACCGTGCCGTCTATGCGCTGTTTGGGCGATTGGTTCATGATGGGTACAATATTGCCGTTGCGGTCGGTCTGCACGCCCATATTGGTCAGACACCATTTCAGCACGAGGTTATTGTTGTAAATCAATTTGTGCGCCTGCAGGTCTGTGCCCAGCATCTGCATCGACAGGGACAGCCTCTTCGCGCCTTGTGTACAGCGTATCACGTTAAATCCCCGCATCTGCATTTTTTCCACAAAGTAGCGGGCGGAATAGCTGTCATAGTATAGAGACGAGGCACATATCGTCTTTGATGGCAGCACGCACGTCTTAAACGAATCTGTGTTCAAAATGCTTTCTGCATGGGCTGACCATGTTGAAAAGCTGAAAAATGGTTAAAATCAAAAAACCGTATGACTGTTGGCGTTATACATTTCCGGCAGAGGACACCACACATGTTTGGGCGAAAGCTCCTTCGCAAGAGTTCAGCGATATGCAGGTGCATGCCTTCAAAAAGGACATGAGATACACCTGCAAGAACGACAAAAAGCCCGTACCGACCTCCGATCAGTACGGGCTTAAATGGTAATATGGGTATCGATAAACGAAATTATTCTTTGCTCGCAGGCCGCCTGCAGCATGGAATAAACGCATTGGAGGGGCTTATCAAAGCCTTACCGGAAACGATGGCTTGAATCGAAAAAACGTTACGCCGCGAGGATCTTTCAGATCCTTCGATTTATTCCCACTCGATCGTTCCCGGGGGTTTCCCCGTAATATCGTAGACAACACGGTTCACGCCGCGCACCTCGTTTATGATGCGGCTGGTGGTCTTTTTCAGCACGGCATAGGGGATCTCGGCGGCCTCGACGGTCATGGCGTCATCGGAGACCACGGCGCGCAGCGCCACGCAGCCGGTATAGCTGCGGCCATCGCCCATGCAGCCCACGGTACGAACGCCCGTCCATACGGCGAAGCTCTGCCATATCTGCTCCGAAAGGCCGGCGTTCTCCAGCTCTTCCAGGAAAATAGCGTCGCAGTCGCGCAGGGCATCCAGCTTTTCGCGGGTGATCTCGCCAATGCAGCGCACTGCCAGACCCGGGCCAGGGAACGGCTGCCGCCACACCATTTTATGCGGAATGCCCAGCGCTTCGCCCGCGGCGCGCACCTCGTCCTTGAACAGGTTGGCCAGCGGCTCTACGATATGGCCGTTGCCAAACAGGCTGTCCTTGGGCAGACCGCCAACATTGTGGTGGCTCTTGATGGTGGCGCTGCCGCCCATACCGCTCTCGATGCGGTCGGGATAGATGGTGCCCTGAAGCAGGAAGCTCGCGCCGGTCTTGCGCGCCTCCTCTTCGAATACGCGCACGAAGAGCTCGCCGATGATCTTGCGCTTTCTTTCCGGATCCGTCACGCCCTTGAGCGCTTCCAGAAAGCGTTCGGAGGCGTCCACATGGATGATGTCCAGCCCCAAATTGTGGCGGTAGGTCTCGATCACCTGCTGCGCCTCATTTTTGCGCAGCAGCCCATGATCCACGAATACGCACTTCAGCTGCCCCTGCTTGAGCGCGCGGCTGGCCAATACGCACGCCACGGAGGAATCAACGCCGCCGGAAATGCCGCCGACCACCAGGCCGTCGCCCACCTGCGCACGGATGCCGGAGAGCATCTGCTCGATCTGATCCTCGGCCTTGTAGACCTCGCGGCAGCCGCACACGCCGCGCACGAAATTTTCCAGCATCTTCGTGCCTTCCACGGAATGGCGCACCTCGGGGTGGAACTGCACGCCGTACAGCCCGCGCGCAGAACAGGAAAACTCAGCGTAGGGACATGCGTCCGTATATGCAAAGGACTCAAAGCCCTCCGGCAGCTCGGACACGCGGTCATTGTGGTTCATGAAGACGTGCGTCTCGCGACCGACGTTCGCAAACAGCGCGCTCTCGCGCGTATGCAAAAGCGTATCGCCATATTCGGACACGTTCGCGCTCTGCACCTTGCCGCCATAGAGATAGTTGATCAGCTGCATACCATAGCAGATGCCGAGCACCGGCACGCCCAGGCTGTCGATCATTTCGCGGGACACGCGCGGCGCCTCCGCCTCATACACGCTCGCCGGACCGCCCGTAAGGATCACGCCGCGCAGACTGGCGTCGCGCCATTTCTCCACCGCCGTGCGGTAGGGCAGAATCTCGCAGTAGACGCCCATTTCACGCACGCGGCGGGCGATCAGCTGGTTATACTGGCCGCCGAAGTCGAGTATGATTATCTTCTCGCTGTGCAAGCCTTGCCGCCTCCTTTTTCACTTATAAACTCCCTTTGATTTTTCAATTATAGCCGCTGCCGCGCCGTTTGTCATTGCAATCAAGTAAACTGAATAAATAAATTTTTATACGCAGCAATGTTCGTGTATTTGGCAAAATATCACCTCGATTTTGGTTAAATGTGCGAAAAACCGCAGGAAAACAGCCTGCTGTTATCGAATGATACATGGCTTTGCAATGCTGCGAAGAGAATATGCGGCTGCGAACGGACGGTGCGAACGCGCATCGGCATCCGGCATGCCCATCAAAATAAACGGAGGGTACAATTATGAGCAACTGCGCGATCGTCGGCATCAACTGGGGCGACGAAGGCAAGGGACGCATGGTGGACTATTTTGCGGGGCGCTATCAGGTGGTCGTGCGCTATCAGGGCGGCAACAATGCCGGCCACACCGTCATCAACGAATACGGCAAGAACGCGCTGAACCTGCTGCCCTCAGGCATCTTTCATCCGGAAACGGTGAACCTGCTGGGCGCAGGAGCGGTGATCGACTTAAAGCACCTGTGCGGCGAGATCGAAAAGCTGCGCGAAAAGGGCGTGAAGATCACCCCTGAAAATCTGAAAATCTCCGACCGCGCCGTGATGGTGCTGCCCATTCATCCGGCGCAGGATCAGTGGGAGGAAGAGCGCCTGGGCAAGAACGCCTACGGCTCCACTCGCCGCGGCATCAGCCCGATTTATGGCGACAAGTACATGAAGAAGGCCATTCAGATGGGCGATCTGCTGCATCTGGAAGCGCTGGAGAACCATCTGCGCCGCCTGATTGACTGGAAAAACACCGTGATCGTGAAGGGCTACGGCCAGAAGGAGATCTCCTACGACGAGGTGCTGGCGTGGATCCATACCTATGGCGACGTGCTCAAGCCCTACATCTGCGATGCGTTTGCGCTGCTGGAAAATGCGCACGCCGCAGGCAAGGACATCATGTTCGAGGCGCAGCTTGGCGCGCTGCGTGACATTGACTATGGCATCTACCCCTATACCTCCTCCTCCAACCCGATCTCCGCCTATGCGCCGGTCGGCTGCGGCTGCCCGATGCTGAAGCTGGACGAGGTCGTGGGCGTAACCAAGGCATACTCCACCTGCGTGGGCGAAGGCCCGTTCGTGGGCGAGCTGGACGGTGATTCGGCGCACGACCTGCGCGAGGCAGGTGCGGAATACGGTGCGGCGACCGGCCGTCCCCGCCGCGTGGCATGGTTTGACATTCCCGCCACAAAGTACGGCACGAAGCTGCAGGCCGCTACGGCGCTGGCGCTGACGAAGATGGACGTGCTGTCCTATCTGGATGAGATTCCGGTGTGCGTAGGCTACAAGCTCAACGGCCAGGTGAGCGACCGCTTCCCCTACACCGCCGATCTGGACGCCTGCGAGCCGGTATACGAGGTGCTGCCCGGCTGGAAGTGCGATATTTCCGGCGCGCGCAAGTGGGAGGAACTGCCCGAGGCCGCGCGCAAATATGTGCTGTTCATCGAAGAGCGCGTGGGCTGCCCGATCAAATACGTTTCCGTGGGCGCCGAGCGCGACGCGCTGATCATTCGCTGAATATGATCGTGGGGAGGCTATGCCTCCCCCATCTTGTCAAAAAATTTTGACAAGATGAGTGGACGGGGAAGAAGCTCCCCCGCCACTGCCACCCTCACCAGTTTTTGCTAAAATCCTTCAGATTTTCGAGCGCAAAAACTGCAGGGAAACGATTTTTGCTCTGGAAAATGGGATTTTCTGCCGCAAAAATCGCCCGTGCCCACCGTACACGCCGCTGGGCACGACTGGAAGTTCGAGAGGATTTCGACCCTCTCGAGCTCTCCCGGGGTTTTCGACAGAGGGAGGCTATGCCTCCCCCGTTTTGACTGACCGGATTGCTGAAAGGAGTCAATTCGATGAGGGATAGCTATGAATCGCCGCTGAGCAGCCGCTATGCCAGCGCGGAAATGAAATATATCTTTTCGCCCGACCGCAAGTTCACCACCTGGCGCAGGCTGTGGGTAGCGCTGGCCGAGAGCGAAATGGAGCTCGGTCTGCCGGTGACGCAGGCGCAGGTAGACGAAATGAAGGCGCACATTTCTGACATTGATTATGATGACGCCCGCCGCCACGAAGAGCGCGTGCGCCACGACGTGATGGCGCATGTGCTGGCCTACGGCGACGTCTGCCCGAACGCGCGCGGCATCATCCATCTGGGTGCGACCAGCTGCTATGTTACCGACAACGCCGATATTCTGATGCTGCGGGACGCCATCGCGCTGATCCGCAAAAAGCTGATCGAGGTCATGCGCCGCCTGGCGAAATTCGCCATGGACTACAAGGCGCTGCCCACGCTGGGCTACACCCACCTGCAGCCCGCACAGCTGACCACGGTGGGCAAGCGCGCCTGCCTGTGGCTTCAGGATCTGTATATGGATCTGAACGAGCTGGACGACGCGGCGAAGGCCGTGAAGCTGCTGGGCAACCGCGGCGCGACCGGAACGCAGCTGAGCTTTATGGAGCTCTTCGACGGCGACGGCGACAAGGTGGACGACCTGGAGCGGCGCATTGCCGAAAAGATGGGAATGACCGCCGTGTTCGATGTTTCCGGCCAGACCTATCCGCGCAAGCTGGACAGCCGCGTGCTGAGCATGCTCTCGTCGATTGCGCAGAGCGCCTATAAATTTGCGCAGGATCTGCGGCTGCTGCAATCGTTCCGCGAGATGGAGGAGCCCTTTGAAAAGGAGCAGATCGGTTCCTCCGCCATGGCGTACAAGCGCAACCCGATGCGCTCCGAGCGCATCTGCGCGCTCGCGCGTCACATCATGGCGCTGACGCAGGATGCGCAGATGACCGCCAGCACGCAGTGGTTTGAGCGCACGCTGGACGACAGCGCTAACCGCCGTCTCTCGCTGCCGGAGGCATTTCTGGCCGCAGACGCCGTGCTGGAGCTGTACGCGAACGTCGCGGGCGGACTGGTGGTATACGAAAAGATGATTGCGCGCCGCGTGAACGAAAACCTGCCCTTCATGGCCACCGAAGACATCATGATGGAGGCCGTGCGCATGGGCGCGGATCGTCAGGCCATCCACGAACGGCTGCGCGTGCATTCGCAGGCCGCCGCCACGCGTATGAAGCGCGACGGCCTGGAAAGCGACCTGATGGAGCGCATCGCCGCCGATCCTGCTTTCCCGATGGACGGCGCGCAGCTGAAAACGCTGCTGGCGCCGGAAAAATATACCGGCCGCGCCGAAGCGCAGTGCGAACGCTTCGTTTGCAATGTGATTCAGCCCATTCTGGACAGCCAACCCGAGGAAAATATCGGAGATATTCGAATTTGACCCGATCCCGACGTGTTTTAAAAAAGCACGTCGGGATTTTTTTAAGAAAAAATGCACCGGCCGGCCGCGTCTCCGCAGGCGTCGCGACTGCTATACCAAACTGGAATTCTGCGCGTTCGGCGGCTCGTATAAGAGTCGCCGTCAATTTTTAAGGACAAAAATCCTCAGAACCGCCGATAGCTCCCGGCAGGCGGCGGGCGTCTCTGCTGTTCACAGTTTGTTTCCAATTTGCCGAGTCCCTTTCTAAGGAAAATCTAAGGCTGGCGCTTTAAAATGTGCCCAATCCAGTCGAAAGGAAATAGATGGCTATGAACAGATCCCCCAAGACGCGCAGGCGGCGCTTCAAAAAACTGATAATATGGCTGATCGTACTGCTCCTGCTGGCGGCGCTGGCGTGGTATGCCGCGAGCATGCTGCGGCAGGAATACACCGTGACCTACGATGAATACACCGCCGCTACCGGCAGCATTTCAAATGCGCTGAGCTTCAGCGGCAATCTGAGCCTGATCGACAGCGCCAGCTATTCGGCGTCGAGCCAGAGCACAGTGCGCAAGGTCTATGTCGCCGTGGGTGATAACGTGTCCGACGGCGACAAGCTGGTGCGCCTCGCCAATGGCGAGACCATCGCGGCGGAATTCGACGGCCGCGTGAACACGCTGAGCGTGGCCGAGGGCGACAGCGTAAACGCGGGCGATGCGCTGGTGCAGGTGGCGGAATTCACGCACATGTCGGTACGCTTCCGCGTGGATGAATACGACATTTCCGAGGTCGCCGTCGGCCAGACGTGCACTGTGACGGTCACGGCGCTCGAACGCAGCTTCGATTCCGAGATCGCCGCCATCGATTACATCTCCGCCTCCGGCGGCAACGTGGCGTATTACACCGCTACCGTCTATCTGGACGTGGACGACGGCGTGTATCCGGGGATGCAGACGAGCGTTTCCATCGTTCAGGAGGAAGCGAACGATGTGGTGGTACTGAAAATGGACGCGCTGAGCTTCGATGAAAACAACTCCGCCTATGTCTGGATGTACAACGACGCGGGCGAGCTGGAAAAGGTGAGCGTCGAGGTGGGCGTGAGCAACGGCAATTATGTGGAAATCAAGAGCGGCTTGAGCGACGGCGACACCGTATATGTAGAAAGTCAGGTCGAATCGCAGGCCTCCGGACTGAGCGGACTGCTCTCGGGCATGTTTGGCTCGCAGCAGATCTCCGCGCCGGGCGGCGGCAGTGGCGGCATGCCGGATTTCGACGGCGGCAGCATGCCAGATTTCAGCAGCGGCAGCATGCCGGATTTCAGCGGCGGCGGCAATGGCGGCGGTCGAGGCGGCAATAGAACGGGCGGTGGGCAGCCTTGACGGACAGTGGATTCTTCCAGATGCGCGACATCTGCAAAGCGTATCGACTGGGCGATGAGGATATGCCCGTGCTGAAAAACGTGAACCTGAGCCTGGAGGAGGGCGAATATCTGTCCATTCTCGGGCCCTCGGGCAGCGGCAAATCCACGCTGATGAACATCATCGGCTGTCTGGATATTGCCACCAGCGGCGAATACCGGCTGCACGGGCGCATGATCGACGATCTGAGCGAAACGGAGCTGGCGCGCATCCGCAGCCATGAGATCGGCTTTATTTTCCAGAACAGTCAGCTCCTGCCGCGGCTGACGGCGCTGAAAAATGTGGAACTGCCGCTGGTCTATGCGGGCGTCGCGCCTCGGGAGCGGCGCAGGCGCGCCGAGGAAATGCTCGGGCGCGTGGGGCTGTCCGACCGGCTGCACCACCTGCCCAGCCAGCTCTCCGGCGGCCAGCAGCAGCGCGTGGCCATTGCCCGCGCAATGATCAACAGCCCCAGTCTGCTCCTGGCGGACGAGCCCACCGGCGCGCTCGACCAGAAAACCGGCAGGCAGGTAATGAAGCTGTTTGGCGAGCTGAACGCCGAGGGGCGCACCATTATCATGATTACGCACGATGCGGGCATTGCCGAATATGCGCGGCGCGTGGCGCACATCATCGACGGCGAGCTTACGGAAGGAGGCAAAACGAGCGATGCTTAAAGCACTGGCCGGCAATATTGTGATGCTGAAGGAATGCGTCATGATGTCGCTGCGAAACATCGTATCCAACCGCCTGCGCTCGTTTCTCACGGCGCTGGGCATTCTGATCGGCGTATGCGCCGTGATCGCGCTGATCACCACGGTGTCCGCCGTGTCGGGCTCGCTGTCATCATCGTTTTCATCCATGGGCGCGGGCACGCTGATGGTGACTGTAAGCGGCAGCGACCTGAAATCCGGCATGACGGCCGAGGATCTGACGGAGCTCACCGCCATGGATATGGTGGACGGCGTTTCCCCCGCCGTGTCGCTCTCGGTGCGTGTATCCCGCGGCGGCGAATATGAGACCGGCGTGTCCGTATCCGGCAAAAACGCCTATTATTTCCGCACCACCGAGGATGCACTCAAGCGTGGCCGCGCGCTGAACGCCATCGACGAAAGCGACAGCTCCTTCGTCTGCTGGATCGGACAGGATATGATCGACGCCTTCTTCTACGGCGTGGATCCCATCGGTCAGGAGCTGTACATCGACGGCATTCCCTTCCTGGTGGCCGGCATACTGGACGACGATGCGGCGCAGTCCGTCAGCAGCATGCTCTCCGGCAGCGCCGACATCATCATTCCCTACACCACCGCCCTGAAACTGAACAACGCCAACGTGGTCACGAATTTCACGGTCTATCTGGCCGACGGCGCCGATTCCGAGGCCGCCGCGACCGCCATTGAAACCGAAATGGACGCGATGTTCTCCTACGAGGACGACTGCTTCGAGGTGACCACCATGTCCGGCATTGAGGACACCATGGAGGAAATGCTCTCCATGATGACTGCGCTGCTGGCGGGCATTGCCTCCATCGCGCTGGTCGTGGGCGGCATCGGTATTATGAACATGATGCTCACATCCGTGACTGAGCGTACCGCCGAGATCGGCCTGAAGAAGGCGCTGGGCGCGCTGCCCTGGCACATTCAGCTGCAATTTCTGATCGAATCGTTCCTGCTGTCGATGATCGGCGGTGCGGCGGGCGTAGCGCTGGGGCTGGTGCTCTCGTTCGCGCTGTGCCGGGCCATGGATACGACCTTTGTCATCTCCGCAAGCGCCATTGCACTGGGCGCGGGCTTCTCCGCGGCGGTCGGCGTGGTGTTCGGCTGGGCGCCCGCGCGGCGCGCGAGCCGCCTGAACCCCATCGACGCGCTGCGTTCCCTGTAAACCATCATCATATAAGGAGGTATTCCCATGAAAACCCGAACCCGATTCATTGCCTCTCTGGCGGCCATCGCTGCGGCGCTGCCGCTGAGCGTCGCCAGCGCCGCTTCCTTTTCCGGCGTAGTTGCCGCGAGCCGCACCGTGGAGGTGTACGCGCCCATTGGCGGTCAGATCGCACAGGTGAACGTGCGCGCGGGCGACGTCATTTCTGCCGGCGACGCCATCGCCGAGCTGAAGGCTCAGGCCGTGTGCGCCGAGGCCGCAGGTACCGTGACCGGCGTGTTCGCCGAGCCGGGCGACAATGCCGAGACTGTAACCGGAAAGTATGGCGCGCTGATGTACATCGAAGAGGAAAGCGTGTATTCCATTTCCGCATCCACTGAAAACGCCTACAACACCACGGCCAACAAGTTCGTGCATGTGGGCGAAGCGGTATACCTGAGCTGCTATTCGGACGCTTCGCACACCGGCACGGGCGTGATCACCGCCATCGAGGGCACGAGCTACAGCGTGGACGTGACCTCTGGCAGCTTCCTGGTGGGTGAGACCGTGAACGTGTACCGCGGCGACAGCGCCACCGCTGCCAACCGCATCGGCCGCGGCACGCTCAACCGCAAGAGTCCCACCGCCGTGACCGCGCAGGGCAGCGTGGTAAGCGTCGCGGTGCAGGACGGCGATACCGTGCAGAAGGGCGACCTGCTGCTGACCACGCTCAGCGGCGATTTTGACGGCCTGTATATGAGCGGCGCCTCCATTGTCAGCCAGGTCGGCGGCACCGTTGCCAGGGTCAATCTGGAGCAGGGCGCTTCTACCGAAAAGGGCAGCGTGGCAGCCGTGATCTACCCCGAAGGCGAAATGCGCATTGAGGCCAGCGTATCGGAATACGACCTCGCGCAGCTCACCGTAGGCGACACCGTGAATGTGGAGCTGCTCTGGAATCAGGACAGTGGCGCGAGCTATACGGGCGTGATCTCCATGATCTCCGCCATTGCCAACGAAGCCGAGGCGGGTGTGGACGGCGACGCGGAGACCACCTACACCGTCTATGTAGATTTCACGCCCGATGAAAATACACGCTACGGCATGAGCGCCGTCGTATCCACGTTGGATGACGGCGACACAGCGGTATCCGACTGACAGACCACACCGGAAAGGAGCTGGATGCGGCATGAAATATCGCAAATATCTGGCGTTCGCGCTGACGCTTGCCCTGCTGGCTGCGCCATGCCGGGCGGAGGAGGACAGTGTGCCTGTATCGACCGTCGAGCCTACGCCAACCACTGAACCTGCTGCAAGCGCCGAACCTGCGCCAACCACCGAACCCACCGCAAGCGCCGAGCCCACGCCGACTGCTGAACCAACGCCGACCGCCGAGCCCACGGCGACCGTCGAGCCCACGGCGACCGTCGAACCTACGCCGACCACCGAACCTACGCCGACTGCTGAACCCTCTGCAAGCGCCGAGCCAACGCCGACCGTCGAGCCTACGCCCGCGCTGCCCACGCCTGGCGAGATCACGGAAGGCGCGATCGAGATCAGCCTGTCCGGCGCAGAAAACATCAACGGCATTTGGCGCGTATCGCTGACTGCGCCGGATGCGCAGCTCGGCTTTTCGTGGACGTCGAGCGTGGAAAATGCGGGCTTTGTGGTCTATGTGGACAATGCGCTGATTTCGGACGGCGTCGTGCAGCTTGCGTCTATCTCCCTGCCCGCTGCGGGCTATATGGGACAGCACACGCTCTATGTGGGCGCGATTCAGGCCGATGGCAGTGCCATATGGGGCGGCCTGAGCTTTGAAATTGCCGCCGGCGGAGGCGGCGGCTTCCCGGGCGGTAGGGGCTTCTCGGGCGGCGGCAGGGGTGCAGGAAACACCGATGACGCGGCACAGGGCTTTCACGTTACGCCCGGCACGGCGCTCACCAGCAGCCACGCCAGCGGCACAAAAACGCTTGCCGCCTTTGGCGCGGCGAAAATCCCGATCGAGGGCGAGCCCACGAGCGCCATTGCGCAGGCAGATTCCGGAGACGCGCTGTATCTGGACGGCGGCGAAAACGCGTTTTTCGCGCTTGCCGATGACGGCAGCCTGACCCTGACGCCTGCGGGCGCGGGCGAATGCTGGCAGTTCAGCCTGCTGATGCTCGAAGCGCTGGAAAAAAGCGGTGTGACCGAGCTCCGCCTGAATTTCGATGACGGCGGCATGGTCGCGCTCGACACAGGTCTTGAGTTGAGCGGCGCGCTCTGGGGACAGCTGCGCGCGGCGGGCTATGTCGGCAAGGATTGCGTGCTGACGGTCTCATCCTCCGGCATGCGCGCCCAGATCGACGGGACGGAATATCTGGTGGATGCGGACGGCGCGCTCGTGCCCGCAGAATAAAGAAAATCAAAATGATGGAAAAGCCTGCAGGACATGAAGGCTGCAAGACAAGCAGAGAGCGCTGTGGCCGCAGACTTTATGGACAGCCTGAAAGGAAAGGTTTTATGCTTAGAAAAATTCTGCCGCTCGCCATGGCGCTGCTGCTTACGGCGCTGCCAGCCATGGCCGAGGTCTACTCGGGCGTTACCGCAGCGGGCGAAACGCTGACGCTGACCGCAGCCTCGGACGGCACGATCGATGAGATCTGCGTCGCTGAGGGCGAGATCGCCGCCGAAGGGCAGGTCGCCGCGCGGTTCAGAACGCAAAAGCTGTTCGCAACGCAGGACGGCACGATTGCCGAGATCGGCGCGCAGGCGGGCGAAAGCGTGTCCGGCGAATTTCTCAAGCTCGCGCCGCTGTCCCGTTACAGCGTGTACTGCACGGTGAGCAAGGCGCGCGCCGCCGCCGAGACCATGCTGGTGCATTCCGGCGAAACGCTGTATCTGCGCTGCACGGCAAACGGCACGCACTGGGCCGAGGGGCGGGTCACGCAGGTCGACGGCGCGGAATACCGCGTTGAAACCACCGGCGGCGAGCTTTACATCGGCGAAACGGTCTATCTCTACCGCGACGCGGATTTCAGCTATACCTCCTGCGTCGGAATCGGTACCGTAGTCGCCGCAGATGTAGAAACTTATACCGCCGAGGGCGAGCTTGCGCAGCTATGCGTTGCCGAGGGCGAATATGTACAGCGCGGCGAGCTGCTGTGCGAAATCGCGTCCGAGGGCGGCGCAGCGCTCGCGATCCCCGAGGAAAGCATCGTGCTGAGCGTCGACGCCGCGGCGGGACAGTCGCTGTCAGGCGGCGACGCGCTGCTGACGCTCGCGCCGCTGGACAGCATCTGCGTCGAAATCTATGTGGATGAAGCGGCGGCAGCGACGCTGCGCGCGGGCGACCGCGTGGAGATGACGTATGTATCGGACGCCTCCGAGCAGAGCTGCGGCGGCACGGTTTCGGAGATTTCCGCCGCAGCCGATGCGGACGGCTACCGCGTGCGCATCGCGCCGGACGAAGCGCCGCGCGCGCTGGGCCTCGGCGTGCAGGTGCGCGTGGAAACGGACGCGGCGTTCTGAGATACGATAATAGAATAATCACAGCTACCCGTTCAAAAGGCCTTATTGTCAAAAAACCATTGCCTTTTGAACGGGTGTTTTATCTGGCGCTGTAATGAACATCTACTATGCCGACCTCAACTTTGCGCTTAGCGAAACGAATCCACAGCAGTCAACAGAATACCGGTTTCTCAAACACGCCATTTCTGTACTTCATACCCATGTATCGATGCATTTGGATGAACTTTTCTGTCAGTATTCTACCAGTATATCGCCAGCTGCGGACGTCACCTCATCTTCAATTCCGCTTTTTCACATCAAGATTCTATATGCAATCCCCCTTTCTTAGGTGTGAAACGATGACCATTGCCCTTAGGCAAGTATCACGACAGCCCTATAAGATATGTTGAATTAGTTTTTCAAGGAACCGTTTCCATACTTATAATCCGTCTAAAAGCATAATATATGTACATAATTGAATATGTTTTTACATTAAAATCAATATAATTCACAAAATTAATTAAACCGCCTTGACGATATGAACTTCTTTGTGCTATAATGACCGTGCAAGATCAAGAAACCGGTTTCAACACCGTATAAAACTGAACTTGCATCAACTCAGCGTTAGCCTTTCAGCAGGGAAAGGTTGAGCATATTCAATTCTAAAGAGAGCGAGGAAAAAAACATGGTCTTTGATACTAGCAAAATCCGCCCCGTTGATCTGTCTCACAAGGTATTCCCGATGCAAGCTCCCGTTGGCTGCGATCAGATCGCCGAGCGCGTCGGCGTCGAAGGCGTCATCTGGCCCATTGAGGAATACTGCTCCTATGTTGACAAGTCCGTTTATCAGATCATCAAAATGAAGTCCCATCTGAAGACCCACATCGAAACGCCCTGGCACTTGAACCATGTCGGCCGCTGCCTGAGCGATTATGAACCTGAAACCTTCTACGGCCGCTGCGTTCGCCTGCACTTCGATGTAGAGCCCGGCACGATCATTACCCGTGAAATGACTGAGAAGGCCGATAACGGTCGCATCAAGAAGGGCGATATCGTCATCGCGCACACCACGGTAGACGAGAATCTGATGAGCACTGTGTTCAAATCTGAAGTTGAGATCCCGCACATGTCTCTGGGCTTTGCAGAGTACCTACTGGAAAAGGGCGTAAAACTGCTGGGCTTTGACAACTCCATCGAATGCGGCCTGTTCATGAAGAATGAAAAGGGCGAAGAAGATCGCGCACACGATGTGCTTCTGCGCAATGATGTACCGTTGCTGGAGATGATCACGAATTTGAATGCACTGACCCAGGATGTATTCTTCCTGATGGCGCTGCCGGGTCTGATGAAGGTTCAGGGTATCGACGCTTCTCCTGCGCAGGTCACTGCACTGGAAGGCTTTGAGGTCATCTGACGTACTTTAGGCCAAACGGCCTGAAAATAAGAAAAACGGAGGAAACAAACATGAAGAAACTCGTCGCACTGCTTCTGATGCTCGCACTGGTGCTCAGCTGCGCCGCCATGGCTGAGGAAGGCAAGAAAACCATCGCCTACTGCACACGCGAACCCGCAGATGACGCCGGTCAGAACATGATCCTGAATGGCATCCAGTCTGTTGTAGATGCCAACGACGGCTTTGAGCTGTGGGTATTGACCGTAAAATCCATTAACGATGTCTCTGAACAGGCCAACACCATCGAAGAGGCCGTCGCTGCCGGTGTAGATGCCATTATCGTAAACCCGAACGATGGCACCACCTGCCTGGAAGCCGTTAAGGTCGCCACCGACGCCGGTATTCCGGTCGTGATCGTAGATGGTCGCCTGGACGACGGCTATGAAGATTACTATGTGACCCAGGTGGGCGCGGACAACGCGCAGGCCGGTGTCTACGCTGCCGAAATGATAAAGGAGCTACGTCCTGACGGCGGCAACTACATCGTGGTTCGCGGTGTAAACGGCTCGGTGGTTTTGGATACTCGCTCCGATTCCTTCAATACTACGCTGGAAGGCTCCAACTGGGTCTGTGTGGGCGATATGAACAACGAAACCTCCGACAACGAAGGCGCGATGAGCGTGACCGAGAACATGCTGGCCGCCGCTTCCTACGACGTGGACGTGGTTTTCGCCGCCGCCGACGCCTGGTTCCCCGGTATTTCTCAGGCGCTTGAGGACGCTGATCTGTTTGACAAGATCATGATGCTGGGCATTGACGCCTCCACCACTGGTCTGCCCTACTTCCAGGAAGGTCACTGCTTCGCAGCCGTTCAGGTTCGCCTGGATCTGGTCGCTCAGACTGCCGCGCAGATCTGCGTGGACATCATCAACGGCGTAAAAACCGCCGACGATTTCGAACCCGTGACCAGCGTACCCGTGGACAAGGTATATGAGGACGGCATTGAAGACGCGTTGAAGGTCGCGTTCTAAGGCAGTCGCCGCCCGGTCGGGCGCTTCGGCAGGTAACGCATAAATCTGCGGGAGATTCTAATCAAACGCTGCAAGATTAGGATCTCCCCTTTTAATAAGGTGATTTGTGATGAAAAAACTTCAGCCCAGGAAATTAATAGTGCCGGCGGCAACTGTACTCGCCATGTTGATGATCTGCCTGTTCGTGCCAAAGTTTGCGACCTACACCAACATCATGAATGTACTCAGGCAGAGCTCCTATACAGCCATTCCCGCTGTCATGATGACTGCGATTATCATTTCCGGCGGAATCAACCTTTCGCTGGGTGATGTCATGTCGCTGGCCGGCGTCGTTTGCGCAATTCTGATCAATCGTCACGTCAGCCCCGTACTCGCCTTCGCGGCCGTAGCGTTAATGAGCATTCTCTTCGGAGTTCTCAACGGCTACTTTATTTCAGAAATGCAGCTTCCCGCGTTTATCTGCACTTATACCGTCGGTCAAATCGCGTCCGGCATCGCCATGCTTTTGAACAACGCCAAGGCCGTACGCGTAGACGACAAGGCGTTTCTGGCATTTGGAAATGCAAAACTATTTGGCAGTATTCCCATGATCATTCCCATTGCCGCCGTGTTCGTACTTGCAGCATGGTTTCTGATGCACAAAACCACCTTTGGCGTGAAACTGTTTGCGCTTGGTAATAACGAGACCCTGCTGCGTCAGGTGGGCATCAACGTCACGCGGCTAAAAATCACCGCCTATTCGCTCAGCTGTCTGTTCGCCGGTCTGGGCGGCGCGCTGTTGATGGCGCGTCTGGGTTCTGGTTCACCGGTGCAGGGCGACAGCTACACGCTCAACTGCATCGCTGCCAGTGCCATCGGCGGCGTAAATATGTCCGGCGGCTATGGTAAAATTACAAACACGGTAATTGGCTCCATTGTTATCTGCGTACTCAATAACATTCTAAACCTCCTGCAAATCAACAATAACCTTCAGCTGATCATCCTCGGCGCGGTTATCATTGCATTGGTCAGTGCAAGTGCCTACACCAAAAACCGCAGCGAAAAGCAGCTGCTGAAATATTGAGAAGGGAGCGTGCACATTAATGAAAAAGCGCATTTCCAAAATCATCAGCTTCCTCTCTGAGAATATGGCTGTAGTTTATTTTCTGATCGTACTTTGCTTTGCATTGATCTTCTTTCCGAATTTTGCCAATGCCAACAATATCCGTGCGCTGATCCGTCAGGCGCCCGTGCCCATCGTGCGTGGCCTGGCCGTATCCTTTATACTGATATTAGGAAATGTTGATCTTTCACTGGGCTACATCGTTGGTTTTATCAGCGTCACGCAGGGAATGATGCTGGATGCCGGTATGAATCCTGCTGTCGTCATTCTCATCGGTCTGGCCATCGGCGCATTGTTTGGCTTATTCAACGGCTCGCTGGTATGTCTGCTGAAAGTGCCCTCCTTTATTGTCACGCTCGGCAGCGGCTATATTTTCTATGGACTCGCGCTGATCATCAGTAACGGTATGCAGTACAATCATCTGAATGCCGATTACCGCGCCTTTGGTGTCACGAAGCTATTCGGCTACCAGTTGATGATCTTCTACGCCATCGCGCTGGTGTTCATCGTGTGGTGGATCTACCACAAAACCATTTTCGGCCGCACGCTGATCTCTACCGGTCTTAACCGCCGCGCAGCTTCCATGTCAGGACTGAAGACAAAAACTGCGCTGGTAGCGTCCTTTACCATCGCAGGTGTTCTATCGGCGCTGGCCTCCATTCTGCTTACCATTCGTTCCAATGCGGCGCAGACCTCGCTGGGTGGGCTCGGCGACTTCACCTTCGAGGGCGTCACTGCCTGTGTACTGGGTGGAACGAGTCTGAACGGCGGTAAGGTTAAAGTGTTCGGCATCTTTCTTGCCGCACTTACGATCATGATCATCGAAAACCTGATCACGATCATGAAGGTCAACCGATATTTCTATCAACCGGTGTTGGGCGTAATAATCCTGATGGCAGTATTGATCGACAGCATCAAGAGCAAAAGGAGCCACGGATGATGAAACAGAAAATTCTGGATATGTCCGGTATCAAAAAGTATATCTTTGACATCAGCGGCAAGCCAATTCGTGGAACGGACGTATTGATCCTCGATAATGTCTGGTTTGATCTGTACGAAGGCGAAGTCAACGTATTGCTCGGTGAAAACGGCGCAGGCAAATCCACACTGATGAAGATACTGGCAGGCGAAATCCCACACGACGCCGGCAAAATGATCATTTCCGGCAAGGAGCAACACTTTGGCAATCCCAAGGAAGCTCGCGCCTGTGGTGTGACCTTCATTCATCAGGAATTGAATCTCTGCACCAATCTCACCGTAGCCCAAAATATATTCATGGGTAAAGAATACACGCGCGCCTCTATTGTGGATAATCGACGCATGATCGTGGAAAGCCAGGCGCTGATCGACTCGCTCGGTTTCAGCATCGACGTGCGCACGCGTGTGGATCGCCTGTCCACTGCACAGCAGCAGGTCGTTGAAATCGCAAAGGCTCTGTCTTATGATTCAAAAATATTGATCATGGATGAGCCTACCGCCAGCCTGACCAGCCAGGAAATCTCTCAGCTATTTGACCTGGTGCGCAAAATGCGTGATCGCGGCATGGGGATCGTATTCATTTCTCATCGTATGGATGAAGTAGAGCAGATCGCCGACCGCGTAACCGTAATGAAGGACGGTCAGACAGTGGGCGTAATGACCCGAAATGAGTTTACGCCGGATGAAGCTGTGAAGATGATGGTCGGCAGAACGCTGATGCAGATCTACAGTACCACGCATATTCCAAGTAACGAGCGCGTATTCGAGGTTCGAAACTTTCGCGTCGGCCGCGGGACGAAGCCCTTCGATCTGTATCTGAAAAAAGGGGAGATCCTGGGAATCGGCGGTCTGGTAGGCGCAGGCAGAACCGAATTTGCACAGGGCGTATTCGGTGCGCGCGAATGCCACGGTGAAGTCTACCTCAAGGGCAAACGGCTGGATAAACGCTCTCCGCGCAAGTGTATTCGCAAGGGAATGATCTATCTTTCGGAAGATCGCAAAGTTGAAGGACTGATCCTGCCGATGAAAATTCAGGAAAACATCGCCTCCGCCGCATTGAAAAAAATATGCGGTCGATGTTTCCTTTCCGCTCGCAGCGAAACGGCACTCGCGCAAAGCATGATAGAAAAATTCTCCATCGTATGTCGGAACAGTGTTCAAAGCGTCGGCACGCTATCCGGCGGCAATCAGCAAAAGGTATGCTTTGCAAAATGCTATGCAGCCGAGCCAGATGTGTTCATACTGGACGAACCGACGCGCGGCGTAGATGTGAATGCAAAGGCGCAAATTTATAAAATGATGGACGCACTGACCAATGCCGGAAAATCCATCATTATGATCACCTCTGAAATGAATGAGTTGATCGGCATGAGTGACCGCATCTACATCATGCGCGACGGCTGTGCAGTGGCTGAGATCTCGGACAAGCATGAAATAACCGATGAAAATATACTGCAATACACCATCGGCCTGAAATAGCAGCAGGACATGGCGCAGCGGCAGGGCAGTGGCGAGGCCGAACAGACGGCGTTTTCGCCCCTGCCCCCTGTTAATTTCCGTTTCGCGCTTGCCGAAATATGCAAAACTCTGTATAATAAATTTATTACGAACAACAAAAAGGAATTTATCATGGGTAATATTACAATCCGCGATATCGCCCTTCAGGCGGGCGTTTCAAAATCGACAGCTTCCCGCGTGATCAATAATGTCGGCACAGTCAGCGAAGAACTGCGTGACCGGGTAAATGCCGTGATCGAGCGCGTGGGCTACCAACCGTCTGCCATCGCGCAGGGTTTGTCCCGTCAGGATTCGACCCTGATCGGCGTACTCGTGCCCACCGTATCAGACTCGTTCTTCGGGCAAATCCTCCAGGGAATTATTGAAACCACCAGCCAGAAGAACTACACCATCGTGCTCTGCACACACGACAACGACCCGGAATGTGAAAAACGCGCGCTGCGCGCGCTGCGCAGTCAGCGTATCAAGGGACTATTGATTACGCCCGCAGCCGGCTATATCAAACGTGAGGACAAAAACTATCTGCGCGCTGAGCTGGAAATTCTGGATGTGCCCACGGTACTGATCGACCGCGGCATAAAAATGTCCTCCTGGGACGGCGTATATTACGACAACTATAACGGCGCATACCTCGCTATTGAGACCATTGTCAAAAACGGCTTCCGCAGCATCGGCTGTATGGTAAGCGATATGGCGCTGCAAATTGGCAAGGATCGTATGCGCGGCGTCCAGCAGGCCATAGCCGATTTTGGATTAACGCTCGATCAAAATGCCTTTTTCAGGGATGATAGTGCGGCCTACCTGGATAAAAGCTATCGCGTTGCCCGTCAATGGATCGAAGCAGACAACCTGCCTGAAGCCATGTTTTTCAGCAACGGCACGCTGGCCAATGGTTTCATCAAGGCTTCGCTGGAGGCAGGGCTCCGCGTTGGCAAGGATGTCTATTGCATTGGCTTTGACCATGTGGACATTTTAGAGATGATCCATCTGGAATATGATTACCTTGAGCGCGATGCTGTAAACATGGGACGCATCGCCACCAATATGCTAATGGATCACTTCGGTCAAAGCATACCGACGCGCCGAGAATACATCATACCGGCCAATTTGCATCTTTCCTGAGCTGAACCGGTTTTGCAGCCGCCTCGCGGTCAGCAAAGCCGGTTTTGTCATGCACCTGATCCTCCCCCCGCCTCAAACGCTTGCAAGTTTTACAGAGTTCAGGTATTATATAAATGGGATAGAAGCCATATGGGCACAAGAGAGGATGGAAGACACGCCATGCAGAAGGGCACAGTGAACATGACGGGCGGAAACGTTCGGCGCGTAATGATCTCATTCGCGCTGCCGATCCTGCTGAGCCAGCTGTTTCAGCAGCTATACAACACCGCGGACTCGCTGATCGTGGGCAACCTGCTGGGCAAGCAGGCGCTGGCGGCGGTAAGCTCCTCTGCGGCGCTGCTGAACCTGCTCACGAGCCTGATGGTCGGCATTTCACTGGGTGCGGGCGTGGTCATTTCCCGCTATTTCGGCGCGAAGGAATATGAAACGCTCTCGAAGGTGATCCACACCACCGTGGCCTTCGGCGTCGCAGCCGGTCTGATCCTGACTGTCGTAGGCGCGCTGCTTGCGCCCATACTGCTCGAATGGATGGGCACCGCACCGGATGTAATGGACGGCTCGGTGGCCTATTTCCGCTATTATTTCTACGGCTCAGTGGCAGTCATGCTGTATAACGTGTTCACCGGCATCATGAACGCGCTGGGCGACAGCCGCAGGCCGTTGTACTACCTGATGTTCTCCTCGGCGCTGAATGTGGTGCTGGATCTGCTCTTCATCGGCGTTTTCCACTACGGCGTGGGCTCGGCAGCGGTCGCTACGGTCATTTCTCAGGCGGTGAGCGCGCTGCTGTGCTATGTGCATCTGTGCAAGCCGGGCACGCTGTATCAGCTGCAGCTGAAGAAAATCCGCTTCCATCCGCAGCTGATGCTGGAGGTAACGCGCATGGGTCTGCCCACCGGCGTGCAGAACTCGGTCATCGCCTTTGCAAACGTGCTGGTGCAGAGCAACATCAATTCCTTCGGTTCAGATGCCATGGCCGCCTGCGGCACCTATTCCAAGCTGCAGGGCTTCGCGTTTTTGCCGATCACCAGCTTCGCCATGGCATTGACCACGTTCATCAGCCAAAACCTGGGCGCGCGCGAATATGACCGTGCAAAGCGCGGCGCGCGCTTCGGCATTCTCGCCACGATCTCCATGGCGGAGATCATCGGCATAATACTGGCGATATTTGCGCCCACGCTGGTGCGCGCGTTCAACAGCGATCCGTGCGTGGTGTCCATCGCGGTACAGCAGGCGCGCATCGAGAGCCTGTTTTTCCTGCTGCTGGCGTTTTCCCACGCGGTCGCGGGCATATGCCGCGGCGCGGGACGGGCGACCGTGCCCATGATGGTAATGCTGATGGTCTGGTGCGTATTCCGCATCATATTCATTAGCGTGGCCATGGCGCGCTGGCATGATATTCGCATTCTGTTCTGGGCGTACCCGCTCACCTGGTCGATCTCCTCCGCTTTGTTCCTGGTCTATCTGCTCAAATCGGACTGGGTACATGGCTTCGAGGCGACCGCCGGACGGCGTGTCCATCTCCACTTCCACTGATCTTCATTGACGGGAGGCTGACACGATGGAGCTTAATCCGAACATGCGCTATCGCGCTGGCGCCGGCGGCGACATGCTGTCCGTGCTGGGCTACGGCTGCATGCGCTTTAGCCGCAGGGGTGCGGGCATCGATCTCGAAAAAGCGAAAGCTGAGCTGCGCGAGGCCATTGAGGGCGGCGTAAATTATCTGGATACGGCGTACATCTACCCCGGCAGCGAGGCGGCCGTGGGCAAAATTCTGGAAAGCACCGGCCTGCGCGATCGCGTGTACATCGCCACGAAACTGCCGCAATATCTGATCAAATCCCGCGCGGGCATTGAAAAGACCTTCCGCGAGGAGCTTTCACGCCTGCGCACCGACCACATCGACTATTACCTGATGCACATGATCACGGACGCGGCGTCCTGGCGCAAGCTGGAGGGACTGGGCATCCGCGAATGGATCGCCGAAAAGAAGCTCAGCGGCGAAATTCGCCACATCGGCTTTTCCTTCCATGGCAGCACGGACATCTTTCTGGAGGTGCTCAACGCCTACGACTGGGACTTCTGCCAGATCCAGTATAACTATATGGATGAGCACAGCCAGGCGGGGCGGCGCGGGCTGGAGGCGGCGCAGGCAAAGGGCGTGCCGGTAATCATCATGGAGCCGCTGCGGGGCGGCCGGCTGGTGAGCATGCTGCCCAAGGTGGCGCAGGCGCGCATCGCCGCCAACCCGCGGGGCTATACCGCCGCGCAGTGGGCGCTGAACTGGCTTTGGAACCAGCCGGGCGTCACCTGCGTGCTCTCGGGTATGAACAGCCTGGAAATGGTGCGTGAGAACCTGAGATCCGCCGCGCAGGCGCAGGCGGGCATGCTGACGGACGAGGATCTGAAGCTGATTGACGAGATTCGAAATGACCTGAACGGCGCCAACCGCGTGGGCTGCACCGGCTGCGGCTACTGCATGCCCTGTCCGCAGGGCGTAGACATTCCCGCCGCGTTCCGCTGCCTGAACGACATCGAGATCAGCGGCAAATTCGCAGCGCTGAAATCCTACTGGCAGGTCACCGCCATCCGGCAGACGCCGGGCAGCGCTTCGCGCTGTATCGGCTGCGGCAAGTGCGAGCGCCACTGCCCGCAGGGACTGCCGATCCGCGAAAAGCTGAAGGAGGCCGCGCGCGAGCTCGAGCCGCCCATCTACCGCGCGGTGTGCTGGCTGGTGCAGCGCTGGAAGCCCTGGTAAATTCAAATTCGTATCGAGGTGCTGAAAATGTACAATGACAATTCTTCCCGCACGGATCGACTGTTCAAAACGAATCCGGTCATCCGCCACATCGTGGATACGGACGCGCGCGCCTACGAAAGCGGGCGCGCCACCTATCGCGGCATCGCCAACAAGACGATCCTGCTGATGCTCTTTACGCTGCTGGGCTACGTCGCCTATTGCGTACTGTCGCAGCGCATATTTGCGCGCATGACGGGTGCGGAGGTGCTCACGCTGGGCGCGGCGGGCGTGCTGGCGCTGGTGTGCTCGTTCGTCGCCACGCTGTCGGTGGGCGCTTCCCCCATCGCCGGCCCCATCTATTGCGTCAGCGAGGGTTACCTGCTGGGCTATGTCTCGGTAACGCTGCTGGCGGGCTACGAATGGATATCGATGTTGGCGGTCATCCTGACGGCGCTGACGGTAGCGGTCATGGCCGTGATGTTCGCGCACGGCATGATCCGCGCCAACGATCGCTTCCATACAGTGCTGCGCGCCGTATGCGTCACGCTGATCAGCTACGCGGTCATCAGTCTGATCGGCATGCTGCTGCCCTTTACCGCGGTCTATATGCGGCTGATCTTCGCCAACCCCATGCTGGGTATCCTCTCGTCGCTGATGGGCGCGGTCATCGCCGCCATGTTCCTGATCTCGGATTTTGAGACCATCGCCAACACAGTGGAATACGGCCTGCCCGAGCAATACGAATGGCCCGCCGCATTCGGCCTGGCGTTCACGGTGATCTGGCTGTATATGAAGATTCTGAACCTGCTGATCCGCATCTACGGCCGCAGAAAGGATTGATCGCTTTCCCCTCGAGGCGCGCCGAGCCGCCCCGAGGGATTTTCAGCCCGAAGCATAACGGAGGCCGATATGGATATCTACGAATTCTGCAGCGCGGTCGTTGCGCAGGACGCGCCGAAGCTGCGGCAGTTTTTCCACCGGGACGCCGTCATAAACTGGCCCTGCACGAACGAGCGCTTCACGGTCGAGGAATACATCGCCGCGAATTGTGAATACCCCGGAAGCTGGGACGGCGAGGTGGAGCGCGTCGAAACCCTTGGCGAAATGACCATCGCCGTTGTAAACGTCTATCCGAAGGACAGGAGCGCATCCTTCCACGCGGTATCCTTCATAAAAACCGCCGATGGAAAAATCGCCTCCATGGATGAATACTGGGCGGACGATGGCGAAGCGCCGCAGTGGCGGCGGGAGATGCACATCGGCAGCGCGATCAGATAGGCTGCTGCGTTCGCTTCTTTGGTACATTCGGCGGCTTCTGCAAGGAACCGCTGCTGGTTTTTATATCCTAAAATCTATTATTCCTATTGACATTATAGGCTATAATAGACATACTGAGCAAATCAGAAAATACGAAAACGGAGGCTGAAACGATATGGCGAACGACAGGCGCGCGCTGATCGCCATGAGCGGCGGCGTAGACAGCTCCGTATGCGCGCTGCTGATGCGCGCGGCGGGCTATACCTGCAAGGGCACAACCATGCGCCTCTACCGCAACGCGGATATTGGCCTGAGCCAGTATCACGGCTGCTGCACCCAGAGGGACATCGACGATGCGGCCGACGTGGCCTTCACGCTGGATATGCCCTTTCACATATTGGATTACACGGCGGAATTCCGGCAGGCGGTCATTGAAAAATTCATATCCACCTACGAAGCGGGCGGCACGCCCAACCCCTGCATCGACTGCAACCGCAGCCTGAAGTTCGGCGCGCTGTTGAGCTACGCCGCCGAGCATGGCTTCGACTGCGTGGCGACTGGCCACTACGCGCGCATTCAGTACGACGCCGCGTCGGGGCGCTATCTGCTGCGGCGTGCGCTGGACGCGAGCAAGGATCAGAGCTATGTGCTCTACATGCTGACGCAGGCGCAGCTGGCGCGGCTGCGCTTCCCGCTGGGCGACCATACCAAGGCGGAGGCGCGCGAAATGGCGGCTGCAGCAGGCCTGTGCAACGCCCGCAAGCACGACAGTCAGGACATATGCTTCGTGCCGGACGACGATTATGCCGCCTTCATGGAGCGCAGCCGCGGCCTGACCTATCCTGCAGGCAATTTTGTGGATCTTTCGGGCGCGGTGGTCGGGCGCCATCGCGGTGCGGTACGCTACACGATCGGCCAGCGCCGCGGGCTCGGTCTGGCGTTGGGCGCGCCGGTGTATGTGTGCGCGCGGCGCATGGCGGACAACACCGTCGTCGTCGGGCCGGAGCGCGCGCTGTATGCCCGCGCGCTGCTTGCGGACGAGGTGAACTGGATCCCCTTCGACGCGCCAACCGAACCGCTGCGCGTGATGGCATGCACGCGCTACCGCCACGCTCCTCAGCCCGCCACGGCGCACATAACTGAGGACGGCCTGCTTTACTTGGAATTCGACGCGCCGCAGCGCGCGATAACGCCCGGCCAGGCCGTGGTGCTCTACGATGGCGATCTGGTGCTCGGCGGCGGCACCATACGGGAGGTACTCAAATGATCTATCTGGACTATGCGGCGGATGCGCCCGTGGAGCCCGAGGTGCTGGCGCGCTTCTGCGAAATGACCAGCACGCCCGATTGCCTGCGCTTCGGCAACCCAAACGCGGCGCATGCGGCGGGTCGGGCGGCGCGCGCCGAAATGGCGCGCATTGCCGAATCTATTGCCGCCATGCTGGGCGCGCAGCCCGACGAGGTGATCTTCACATCGGGTGCGACGGAGGCGAACAACACCGCCATCAAAGGCATCGCGCAGGCGCGCGGCGGCGGGCACATCATTTCCACGCCGCTGGAGCACGCCTCGGTGCGCGCGTGTCTGGATTATCTGAGTGCGCACGGCTGGCAGATCGATCTGCTGCGGCTGATGCCCGACGGGCAGGTCGATCTCGACCATCTGGCGGAGCTGCTGACCCCCGAAACGGCGCTCCTGGCCATAAGCGCGGTGGATAGCGAGCTCGGCACGATCCAGCCGCTCAACGAGATCCGTACGCTGCTGAACGCTTACCCAGGCTGCCGCCTGCATGTGGACGCGACACAGGCCGTTGGCAGGATCCCCATCCGCTTCGACGGCATCGACACGCTCGGCCTGTCGTTTCATAAATTCGGCGGCATCAACGGCAGCGGCCTGCTGCTCAAGCGCAGAAATGTCGAAATGGAGCCGCTGCTGCACGGCGGTGCGGGCGCTTCGGCGTTCCGCAGCGGTACACCTGCGCTGGCGCTGGCCGCTGCGGGCGAAACGGCGCTGCGGCTGGCGCTGGAAAACCGCGCGGCACATTTTGAGACCGTCGCAGCGCTGATCCGGCGGCTGCGCGCGGCGCTACTGGAGCGCCCCGGCGTTCGGCTGAACAGCCCTGAAGGGGCGATCCCCCATATTCTGAACCTAAGCGTGGACGGCGTGCGCGGCGCGCGCTTTCAGCAGATGCTCGACGAAATGGGCGTGTGCGTATCGGTCAAATCGGCCTGCGCCACGGACGGTGCGCCCTCGGCGGCCGTGCTTGCGCTGTGCGGCGACCGCCGAAACGCGCTTTCATCCTGGCGCGTCAGCCTGAGCCACCTGACCACCGATGCGGAGCTCGACTGCTTTCTGGCGGCGTTCGACGCCTGTTGCCGGCAGCTCCTGCCGCATTGAACATAGCTTGTCAAAAAAGATTTTGACAAGCTGGGTGGACGGGGAAGCACGCTCCCCCGCCACTGCCACCTTAGTACTCAGATATTGATACAATATCTGAGTGCTTCATTTTTGCATATTTGAGTGCTGTGTGACGCAAAAGCAGGGATTAAAGGGGAGAAATAGAGCATGTTTGCCACTGAAAATGCCGGACTTACGATTTTGTAATTCAAAATGAATCATATCGTTCATTCTGAACACCCCTATGAAACGACCAATTTTCGGTTCAGACTACTCATGTTGCCGATTTAAGGGGGCAAATTTGCACCCCCTTTCATGTTTGAAATATTGAAATAAAGTTAAGGTGGATATGCGTTACAGCCTAATAATCGAAAACGTTCATGGTTAAAACGCACTATGAAATAACGCGATATTCCTAAGGAAAGAGATGCACCGCATATGGATAAAAATAGACTACTCACATGCCTTGATAAAGTGAATAGTCTATTCTGCCTTTAGTCTGGTTCCTGTTCAATCGATATCGAGCCGTCTTCGCTGATTTTCAGCTTTGCCCTGTATTGCGTTTTCTTCCGGTGCGCGCCGTTCTCATCGAATTCGATATTGCTGCGACGCTCTCGTTCTTTCTGCACATCATCAAACTGTTCGCTCGAGATGATTCCTTCGTGGTGCATGGACAGCATATAGCGACGACGTGGCAAATCCTTCGGCGCGTCGCTCATCGTTGGGGCCGTCGCTACGGAGTTTCCGCGGTACTTCTCGTTTTCGAGCATGAGATCGATGGAACGGCGACACCATTTTGTCTTCCCAGATGGGGAGGTGATCCCTCTCTGCTCAAGTTCGCGCATGATGCCGAGTATGCTCAGACCATCCAAATATAAATTAAAAACCAGTTTTACAACTTCAGCTTCTTCCTGAACAATGACAAACTCACCGTTCCTGTCGAGCTTGTATCCATAACAGGGGCGGGAATAGAGTTTCGAGGTGCCATCCTTAATCTTATGCTGGATTGAAATTGCCAGGTTGTCGTGATTGCTTTCCCGTTCGCTTTGGGCAACAGC
>CAKUOX010000020.1 GCA_934670175.1 uncultured Clostridia bacterium
TTTTCCCAGTACAGGCCGATCTCGGGATAGCCTTCGCGATGTGCGACGCGCGCCATGGCCAGATACATACCGACCTCGGAGCATTCGCCGTTGAAATTCTCGCGCAGTCCCTGAATGATCTCGGGATCGACGCCCTTCGCCACGCCAACCACATGCTCGGCAGCCCAGGTCATATCGCCGCTCTGCTCAGCGAACTTCTCTTTCGGAGCCTTGCAGACGGGGCAGAATTCGGGCGCAGCTTCGCCTTCGTAAACATAACCGCAAACGGTGCAAACGAACTTCTTCATGGATAGATCCTCCTCTTAATTGTGTATTGGTTGAATGCCCGGTGAAAGCAACAACTTACATTATAGTATATACCACAAACCGCGTGGTTTGAAACATCAGAATCAGTTTTTTTGAACTTTTTTCTGAAATGTCCGCAACAGGCGCTCAGGGCAGCGGCGGCGCGAATTTCTGCATCTGAATGCGCTGATTCACATATTCGCGGAACAGCCGCGCGGCCTCCGGCCAGTCGGGGTGGCCGTCCAGCAGCCTGACCTGATCAAAGCGCGTGCGCGGTAGCTTCAGCATGATCCTGCGCGCGCCGTTCGTGACGCGAGGCGCGCTGGACGGACAGCTCAGGCACACGCAGCCGCCGCGTTCAGCATCAAAGCGCGCGTCGCCATTGATAGCTCTGCCGCACCGCTGGCAGGCGTCCACGCGCGGCGCATACCCCAGCTGCGCCATCAGGTGCATCTCAAAGGCCATCGTCAGCATTTCCGGCGGCAGCTCGGAATAGCTCAGGTGTGCCAGTGCGCGCAGCGTGATCAGGAACAGATCCGGCATTTCGACGTCCGGCATCACGGCGGCGTCCAGCAGCTTGAGCCAGTATACGCCGTGCTGCAGCCGATCATAATTCATGCGCAAATCGAAAAAGCTCTCTGTGATCTGGCACTGCTCTATGGAAAAGCGCTCGGCCCTTTGAAAGAGCTGGAATTCGCCGTTGACGAAGGGCTCACAGGCGTTCAGCAGCGGCGATTTGGGCTTCTTGCAGCCGCGCGCAATGGCGTCCACACGCCCCAGATGCGGCGAAAACAGCGTGACCATCCGATCATAATCGCCATAGTCCGCGCGGCGAATCACCAGCGCAGGCGTGGACAGGGAGGGCATGGCCGACTTAGTCCTCGTAGCCCAGGGTACGCAGGTCGCTGGCGCGGTTGCGCCAGTCCACGCGAACCTTCACCCACAGCCGCAGCATCACCTTCGTGCCCAGCAGGCGCTCAATGTCCGTGCGCGCCTGGCTGCCGATCAGTTTCAGCATCGCGCCCTGCTTGCCGATGATGATGGATTTGTGGCTGTCGCGTTCGCAGTATACGTCCGCGTGGATCTCGGTCAGCGAATCGCTGAGTTTCTTAATTTGAAGAATTTCCACGCCGATGCCGTGCGGGATCTCGTCGCGCAGGTTGTTCAGCGCCTTTTCGCGGATGATTTCCGCGCACATCACGCGCTCGGGCTGGTCGGTAATCATATCATCGGGGAAATACTTGGGGCCCTCCGGCATGGCCTCGATCAGCTTCTGCGTCAGCAGATCCATGTTTTCGCCAGTGCGCGCGGATACGGAGAAGATCTGGTCGAAGTGCAGGTCATTCAGCTCCGCAAGCTGCGGCATCAGCTTTTCCGGCGGCACGATGTCGATCTTGTTGACCGCCAGGAATTTCGGACAATCCATGCGCTGGATGTCCTCCAGCACGGCGCGATCGCCGCCGCCGATGCGCTGGCCGTCTACCACCGCGAGCACGGCATCCACGCCCTCGCGCGCTTCCCCTGCACTCTTCATCATGTATTCGCCGAGCTTCGTGCGCGGCTTGTGCAGGCCGGGCGTATCCACGAATACGATCTGCCAGCCGTTGCCGGTGGCCACGCCCATCAGCTTGCTGCGCGTGGTCTGCGGATGATTGGAAACGATGGCGACCTTTTCGCCCACGATGCGATTCATGATGCTGGATTTGCCGACGTTCGGGCGGCCAAGGATCGCTACGAAACCGGAATGGAATTTGATGTCAGCCAAGGATGTATGCCTCCATTACTTGTGTAGATTGTTGTTGGTGAGCGGAAGGACAGTTTTGCGGGTTGGCGGATTCTGAAGGAATACGTCAACAATTCTTCGAAGGAATTCGTCAACAATTCTTCAGATATTCGGGCCCAAAGGATTCCGGCAGCAGCTCGGCCAGCGTCTTTACCGTGAATTCGATGGAAGCGGCCGCACCCACGATGACCGGCATGTCCGGCCCGCAGGCGAATTCGCGCAGAACCTGACGGCAAATGCCGCAGGGCCAGGCGGGCGCATCCGCAGCGATGGCGATGGCGGCAAAGCGGCGCTCGCCCGCAGCCACGGCACAGGAAGCCGCGCAGCGCTCGGCGCAGATCGTCGCGCCGAAGGATGCGTTTTCAAAATTACAGCCGGTGAAGGTGTGGCCTTCGTCCGTTAGAATGCACGCGCCAACGTGAAAGCCGGAATAGGGCGCGTATGCGCGCTTGCAGGCCTCAGTGGCCAGCGCAAATAGTTGTTCATAGGTCATAGATGCTTCTCCTTATAGCCAGAGTCGCGGTTTTATGCGTCGCGGCGCAGTCCCAGCGCGTCCATGGCGCGTTCCTCCATGGCGCGCATGGCGCGCTTGTCCGCCTCAGTCATGTGATCGTATCCCATCAGGTGAAACGCAGAATGCGCGGTCAAGTAGCCCAGCTCGCGCGCGAGCGAATGCCCGTATTCCGCAGCCTGCTCCTCAGCGCGCTTCAGGTTGATCACGCAGTCGCCCAGGTTAATCATATCGACATAGGGGTCGTATTCGCGCCTGAGCCGCGCCAGGTTATCGCGTGCAGTGGTGCCGGGGCGGTAATTCACAGTGGGGAAGGAGAGTACGTCGGTCGGCCGGTCGATGCCGCGCTGCTCGCGGTTGAGCGTACGGATGGCGTCATCATCCACGATGCGCACAGTGAACATCGCGCCGCGCACGCCCTCCAGCGCCATACACTCGTCCGCCACGCGGCCGAGGAAGTCCGAAAGCGCCTTCTCCGGCACGCTTACGGGCGCTTCAAGCTGCATCTCAATCGGCATTTTCCGTCACCTCCGCACTGCTGTCATCGGTCTCGGGCGCTTCTGCTTCGCCGTCTGTCGCCTCAGGGGCAGGCTCAGACGTGCGCGGGGGAATCGCTACGTCCGGATATTCGATGCGCTCGTGGAATACGCCGGTCAGCACCGTGCAGAAGGTGGCGCAGATCTTATCCAGATCGTTAAAGGTCAGCGGGCAATCGTTGAGCTGGCCGTCATCCAGCTTTTCGCGCACGAGCTTGCGGATCAGCTGCTCCATTTTTTCAGGGGTGGGATTCGCCTGCGCGCGGGTGGCGGCCTCAATGGTATCCGCCAGCATCACCACTGCCGCTTCGCGCGTGCGGGGGCGCGGCCCTTCATAACGGAAGGAGGCGATGTCCACATCGCTGCCGTAGAGCTTCACGGCCTTATCGTAGAAGTACAGCACCAGCGAATCGCCATGGTGCTGGCGAATAATGTCCACGATCGGCATCGGGATGCGCGCCTTCAGCGCCATCTGCGCGCCGTCGCGCGGGTGTGCGATCAGGATCGCTGTGGAGACGCGCGGGTCGGTGCGGTCGTGCGGATTATCGCCCATCTGGTTTTCCTTGAAATACATCGGGCGCTTCAGCTTGCCAATATCGTGATAATAGGCGCCGACGCGCGCCAGCAGGCCGTTTGCGCCCACCGCAGCCGCAGCGGCTTCCGCCAGGTTGGCCACGATGATGGAATGGTGATAGGTGCCGGGCGCTTCCAGCAGCAGCCGACGCAGCAGCGGCTGGTTGGGGTTGGAAAGCTCGATCAGCTTGGCGGTGGTCGCCAGGTTGAACAGCCATTCCAGCAGCGCCTGCAGGCCGATGGAGAATACGGCGCTGATGATACCGCCGCCGAACGCCCACAGCGCGCTGATCATGGCGGTGCGCAGGTTCAGGCTGCTGATGAAGCCTACCGCCAGCGTGATCAGGAAATTGACCAGTCCAGCCGCGCAGCCGGCGATCAGCGCACCCGAACGCAGCTGATTGCGGCGCAGTATATACACCACCAGCGGCGCGGACACGAAGGCCGTCAGAATGACGCAGAAGCCCTCCATGGAAAACAGACTGTCAGCGGAGGCGAGCATCGAGACTACAAAGCCCAGGCCGCTGCCGAAGAATATGGCGGTCTTTTTGCCGATCAGGATCGCGATCAGGATCGTGCTCATCGCTACGGGCATCAGATAAGCGCTCGCTTCGCCCACCAGCAGCGATATGCCGACCTCCAGCACTGCGATGATGCACAGCAGCAGCAGGTGCGGCGCGCTTTCCAGCACGGCGCGATCATACTGCTCGAGGTAGAACGCTGCCGCCAGGAACAGCGCGATCAGCGTCAGCGCCAGCCCGCCGTAGAGCGGCAGGTCGATTCGGTCGTCCTGAAGCAGGCCGAGGCTCGCGATCATCTGGTATTGCGCTTCAGTTACGATCTGACCTTCGCCCACGATGATCTGCCGCTTGACCACCATTTCAGGCTCCACTGCCGCGCGCGCCTTTTCGCGGTTGGCTTCGGTGATCTCCGTATCGATGAGCATGTTCGGCTTTACGCAGGTGCGCAGCACTTCGGCCGCTATGCTCACCAGTCCGGCAGGATAATCCGCGGCGCTCAGGTCGCGCGTGATGCGCGTGATGGCGGCGGCCTCCTGCCCCTCGGGCAGCGTGGCGTTGAGCGTGTCGCGCATGGCCTTTTCGGCGGCGTCGCTCAGCTCGGTCAGCTGCGTTTCATCACAGCTGAGCAGCGCGGAGAGCATATCGCGCGTCAGCGTGACGGGCGAGCGGCTGTTGAACGTCTGAAGTACATCGTCGGGATTGGCGTCCTGATATTCGCTGCGCAGCGACGTCAGCGCGCTAAATGTGCGCTCTATGGCGGTCAGCACGGCGCTGTTCACGCTCATGTCCGCGCTCTTGTAGCTGGGCTCGACCGCGTTTGCGGCGGCCTCGCGCAGTGCTTGCGTGGTCACGCTGTCCTCCACGTCCTTGGTGGCGTAGATAGACTTGCTGGCGGGCTGACCGACGTGAATGTCGTACTGGTCAGGGGTCACGCCGGCGATCAGCAGCGCAAATACCACCAGAAAGGTGGCCAACGCGCAGAGCGCGCGCTGGATCACGCCGCTCAGATGGCTGAATTTTAATTCCGAGAGCTTTTTCATGGCTCAGCGCTCCTTTTATCCGCGTCCGGGCGGGGTTCGGCGCTCGCCCGTGCGCGCGGCGTATTTCTCGTAGGCCTTCACGATGGCCTGCACCAGCTCGTGACGCACCACGTCCCTGTGCGAGAGGCGGGCAATGCCGATGTCAGGCACGCCCTTAAGCACCTCAATTGCTTCCACCAGACCGGACTTTTTGCCCACGGGCAGGTCGATCTGCGTCACGTCGCCGGTGATGACCATCTTGGAGCCCATGCCCATGCGCGTCAGGAACATTTTCATCTGCTCGGAGGTGGTGTTCTGCGCCTCATCCAGAATGATGAAGGCGTCGTTGAGCGTGCGCCCGCGCATGTAGGCCAGCGGCGCCACTTCGATCGCGCCGCGCTCCACCAGCCGCTGATACGCCTCCACGCCCAGCATATCGTGCAGCGCATCGTACAGCGGGCGCAGGTAGGGGTCGACCTTCTGCGCCAGATCTCCGGGCAGAAAACCCAGCTTTTCGCCGGCCTCGACCGCTGGGCGGGTCAGCACGATGCGCTCGATCTCCTTGTTTTTCATCGCGACTACGGCCATGGCGATGGCAAGATAGGTCTTGCCAGTACCGGCAGGGCCGACGGCGAAGGTGCAGGTGTTGCTTTTGATCGCGTCCACATACGCCTTCTGTCCCAGCGTTTTGCATTTGACCTGCCTGCCGCGGCTGGTGATGGCGATCACGTCGCGCATGATCTCGCCGATGCGGTCGGCGTTGCCCTCCTCGGCAAGGCCGATGGCGTAGCGTATGCGCGTGCGGTCCACCGTTTCGCCCCGGCGGATGATCTCGCTCATTTTCTCGAGCGTCAGCTTCGCCAGCGCCACCTTGTCGGGCGCGCCCGAAAGCTGCACCTCGCTGCCGTTGGCCAGAATGTCCACGCCAAGCTCCTCGCGGAACAGGGCGATGTTTTCCTCGCGCAGCCCGAACAGGCCGATGAACTCGTCGGCGGATTCGATGGGCATGCGCTCCGTGATCGTTTGCTCAAAACCTTCCAAAGTACTGCTTAACCTCCCTGGGCATAGTCGCTGCGCGCGACGGCAATGTCGGCGCTGATTTCATAAACCGCGCGAATGCGCAGTGTGTCGGACGTCGTTTCTGCATCCGTCCATGCAGCGCGGAGCTCATATTCGCGGCACACGCCGCTGAGCGCAGCCTGTGCTTCGGCCTGTGCCAGCGCGGTCAGCTGCGCGCTGAGCACGTCTGCATCGACGTGTTCGACGATCGTTTTTGTTTCATGCTGCGCCGTACGCACGACCTCCAACGGCAGGTATAGCCCCACCACCGGCAGTATCTCCTCCGCAGTGCGCTGCTGTGCGAAGGGCGCGCAGCTGCTCAGCGGTATTTCCAGATCCTTCAGCCGCAGGCGGCAGCTGGTGCGCGTGCGGCCGGTCGGCACTGTGCGCGCGCGGACGGTGCTGCCCGAAGCGCTGCCCTCGAACCAGCAACGCGCATAGACCTCGCCCAGCGCGCTGACCGCGCGGGTCTCGTCCGCACCGGAGCGCTCCTCGCCGCGGATCAATAGCTGACCCGCGCGCACCGTATCGCCGATCTTTACGCAGGCCGTACCCGCACGCACGAATACTTTTTCCACCACGCCGTCGCGCGCGGCGACCAGATCCCGCGCCTGCGCCGCCCGATAGGTTTCCGGAATGGGCAGCGCCTGCATGGCCTCCACCCGCAGGCACACGCCCTGAAGGCGCACGCCCACGAAGCCGCATTCCTGCGCGGTGGCTGCCAGCTGCTTTTCCAGCAGCGAGGTATCCACCGCCCGCCGCGGCATGCCGGGCTTTACGCCCAGCTCCGCTATACGCGCGCGAAGCTGTGCCTCGAGCGCCGCATCGCCGCTGCCGAGATCCACGTCAATGATCCATACTCGTGAGAGCAGCAGCGCGCAGATCAGCGCGCCCAGCAGCAGCCCGGGCAGCAGCGTCCAGCGCGCGCGCAGCCGCCGCCAGAGGGCAGGCGCACCGCCTCGGTGCAGCACGCGCAGGTTCAGATGGTATTTTCGGCACAGCTCGGTCAGGATTTCCGCGCCGCGTTCATTCGTTTCGAAGCGCATCGCCCGTGCGGACAGGCGCTGAACGCGGCCGAATTCCGCGCCCGCGTCCAGTGCGCGCTGGAGCAGTCGATCCAGCATCGCGCCCTCCACCCGCAGCATTACATCCCGCTTCATGGCGCGTCCTGCGCAGGGCAGGGCAGATTTACCCGCCGAACGCTGCCGCGGATCATCAGCGCGCCGCGCCGCACCTCGCTCAGCGTAAGGCCGCTGCCCTCGATTTCGATTGCACCGCAGCCGGACGCGAGCAGCACGCGGTTCTGCGCGTATTCGAGAATGCCCGCGTGGTTTTCCACCAGCAGCGTCTTTCTGCCGATGGCGGTCACGCGCGCCGATCTGCCGCTTAGATCATCGATCCATTCCAGCGCCTGCACGCGCCTGCGCTTTTTGCCTGCCTTCATGGCGCCGCCCTCCGAACATGCTTTTTTTCAGCCTATGCGGGCGCGGAGCAAAACCGAACCGGCGCGCTTCGAAAATTGCGCTGCGTGCAGTTTTTAAAATTATCCAACTATATTATACACGATTGTGCACCGCAAATGCAAGGGCGGATGCGAAATTGCGCGCGTATTCCCGTTGCGCTCGGCACAAATGGATGCTATAATTGCACGGATAGATCTTTGGCGGGAGGGCATGTCATTGATACGACTGGGCGAAATACAGCTGAATGGGCGCGCCGCGCTGGCGCCGATGGCGGGCGTGACCGATGCGGCCATGCGCCTGCTTTGCCATGAGCAGGGCGCGGCGTGGAGCGTGAGCGAAATGCTTTCCGCCAAGGGCTGGATGTTTTCCGGCGGTCAGAACCGGAACGCTCGGGCGCTGCTGGAACGCCTGAACGGAGAGGGAACGGCTGCGCTGCAGCTGTTCGGGCGCGAGCCGGAATACATCGCCGCGGCGGTGCGTGATCTGGCGGATGCGGGCTTTGAATTCTACGACCTGAATTTCGGCTGCCCCGCGCCAAAGATCACCGGCAACGGCGAGGGCAGCGCGCTGATGCGCGAGCCGGAGCTGATCGGCAGAATCGTGCGCGCGGCAGTGGATGCGGCAGGGAAGAGACCGGTCACGGTAAAAATACGCGCCGGTTGGGACGAAACGTGCGTGAACGCGCCCGAGGTTGCGCAGATCTGCGAACAGGCGGGCGCGGCGGCCATTGCCGTGCACGGGCGCACGCGCATGCAGCAATATTCCGGCAAGGCCGATTGGTCGGTCATCCGGCAGGTGAAGGCGCGCGTATCCGTGCCGGTGTTCGGCAACGGCGATGTGGCGAGCGGCGCGGATGCGCTGCGCATGCTGGACGCTACGGGCTGCGACGCGGTGCTCGTGGCGCGCGCAGCGGAGGGCAACCCGTGGATATTCCGCGAGATCGCCGCAGCGCTCGAGGGGCGCGCCTGTCCGCCGCCCACGGGGCGCGAGCGCGTGGAAACGGCGCTGCGTCATTTCGATCTGGAAACGCGGCTGCACGGCGAGCGGGGCGGCATGCTGGAAATGCGCAAGCACATCGCCTGGTATGTGGCGGGCATGCGCGGCGCGGCGCGCTTCAGGGAGCAGATCAATGCGCTTGCCGACGCCGAGGATGTGCGCCGCGCGCTGATCGATTTTGCCGCCGAGGCGGATCAGCCGCTCTGACGGCGAACATCGACGTGCGCCTGTCGAACCAGCGCGCGAATGGCGTCGCGCTCCGGCAGCGGCGTGCAGCCGTCATCCGGAATGAGATCCGCCAGAAATTCGATGTTACCCTGCGTGCCCGCGATGGGCGAGGCCGCGTAGGCGCGCACCCGCCAGCCGCACTGCGGAGCGAGCGCCGCCAGATCCCGCAGCACGCGCTCGTGCACGGCGGCGCTTGAAATCACGCCTTTTTTGCGCGGCGCATTCGGGCCGGCTTCAAACTGGGGCTTGACGAGCGAGATCAGCCGCCCGCTGCCGAGCACTGCACGCAGCGCGGGCAGGATTTTGACGATGGAAATAAAGGATACGTCCATGACGCCCAGCACGGGCAGCTCGGGAAACAGCTCGGGCGTCAGCGTGCGGGCGTTCATATTTTCCATGGAGGTAACGCGCGCGTCGGCGGCAATGGCGGGGGCGAGCTGCCCGCTGCCCACGTCCACGGCGTAGACATGCTTCGCACCGCGCTGGAGCAGCACGTCTGTAAAGCCGCCGGTGGATGCGCCCACGTCCAGGCAGACAAGCGCCTCGGGATCGACGCCGAAGGCGTCCAGCGCGTGCGCCAGCTTGAAGCCGCCGCGGCTGACATAGGGACAGCATTCACCGCGCACCTCCAGCAGCGCGTCGGGCGCGACCTTCTGCGCCGCTTTTTTGATGACCGAGCCGTCGCACCAGGCCAGTCCGGCAGAGATCAGCTCTTGCGCGCGTTCACGGCTGGCGGCAAGGCCGCGCGCGCACAGCGCCGCGTCTGCGCGCATCGGATTGGTTTCACTCATGCGGATCCTCCTTGGAAATTGCGGTGTTCCATATTTGGTACAGACCTAGTATAGCCGTTTTTGTCGCTTCTGCCAAGCGCTTTTTTTCGCCCGCGCGCACAGGAAATATGTGGAAATTGTACTGATTTTACTTGACTAATATGGATGCTAATAATAAAATGTTAGTGAAATATATTTCGAAAGCATTTCAAACACAGAGGAGATGGAGCAACAAATGAAATTTAAAAAATGGATATGCGCACTTTTGGCGCTGATGCTGTTGATGGGTACGGCGCTGGCCGCAGGCAGCGAGCTTGGCGAATATGCCAGCCGCGTCGTTTCCGAGACCAATGCTGACCGGCTCAAAAACGGACTGGACGCGCTGCGCGTAGACCCGGCGCTGACCGCCGCCGCACGGATTCGTGCGCAGGAGATTACGCAGAAATTCAGCCACACGCGCCCCGACGGTACCCGCTGGGCGACTGTGAGCAGCGCTGCCTACGGCGAGAACATTGCGCGCGGTCAGAAAACGCCCGACAAGGTGGTCGCCGCATGGATGAGCTCGGACGAGCATCGCCGCAACATACTACGCGGCAGCTTCGGTTCCATCGGCGTGTGCTGCCTGAAGTATAATGGCGTGTATTACTGGGTGCAGCTGTTCGGGAAGTAAGGAACGAAAAAAGGGGCCGCGAAAGAACCGTGACAGGTTCTTTCACGACCCTTTTTCAAATCACATGTGATCCTCCACGATGTTCTGGATCCATATGCCGCTGCGCACCAGCAGCATGCCGGTCAGCGCCTTGAGCATGTCCACCATCTGCACGCAGAAGTAGAGCGGCAGGATGGGCATGTCCGTAAAATGCGCCAGCACATAGGCGACGGGAATGCACACGACCCAGCTGAAGCCGCTGTCGAATAGGAAGGTAATGCCGGTTTTGCCGCCGGAGCGCAGTATGAAATACGCGCAGTGGGAAAAGCTGTGGAGCACCATCAGCGCGGCTGAAATGCGGATCAGCCCTGTGGCCAGCGACTGCACTGCCGCAGTGGTATTGTACAGGTGGGGGATCGCGCCGGCACAGCAGAACAGGATCAGACCGAAGACCAGGCTGATGACCACGGAAAAGGCGGTCAGCTTCCAGCAGTAATCCTTGGCGGTCTCAATGTCGTTTGCACCGAGCCGTTGGCCGATTATGATGGCTGTAGCGCTGCCCATGGACAGGAAGGCGACGCTGAACAGATTGTATACGACCGAGGAAATATTCGTGGCGGCCACCACGTCCAGCCCGCGCAGCGAATAGATCTGGTTGAGCAGCGCGATGGAGCCCGACCACAGCAGCTCGTTCACCAGCAACGGCGTACCCTTGCGCGTAATATCGCGCACGATCGGCAGGGGAATGCGCAGCGTGCGGTACAGACCGTGGGCGAAGGGATGCTTTTTCGCGTGCGTGTGCGTGTATACGGCGATGAAGGCGAATTCCACATAGCGCGAGAGCACCGTGGCATATGCGGCGCCCGCCACGCCCAGGCAGGGGAAGCCGAATTTGCCGAAGATCAGGAAATAATTGAATACCAGGTTGACCAGCACGGCCAGTATGCTGGCGTACATCGGCATGGCGGTCTCGCCCGTTTCACGCAGCGTGCTGGCGTAGCTCTGCGCCAGCGCGAAAGGCGTCAGCCCGACCATCATGATGCGCAGGTAGCTCATGCCGTATTCCAGCGTGCGCTGCTCGCGCGCGGGGTCGGCGCCCTCGTTCAGGTACAGCGCGACCAGCCTCGGCCCCAGCAGCGCGAACAGCGTTATGGCAATGGCCGAGACGATCACAGAGATATACAGCTTCAGCCGCAGCGCCGCGCGCACGCCTTCAACGTTGCCCGCGCCGTGATACTGCGAGGAAAAGATGCTTGCGCCCGATACCGCACCGAAAATGGTGAGGTTGAACACGAAGGTCAGCTGGTTGGCGATCGCCACGCCGGACATCTGCTCCGTGCCGACGCGGCCGACCATCAGATTATCCAGCAGATTGACAAAATTGCTGATGGCGTTTTGCACGATGATCGGGATCACGATGGCCAGCACCATGGCGTAAAACGCGCGCGGGGCGATCAGCTTGCGAAGTTTTGGAGACATGTGTAGCTTTCAACCTCCATTAATATGGCTTTGTAGTGCATTGAGCAATATGCTATCATTTGCGGCGCAGTTTGGACAAGCGCCGCAAGGTAAAGATGTGGTAAGAAAGCGCAGGCTCACTTTTTCATCTCTGCGGGCGCGCAGCCATATTGGCGCTTGAACGCCTTCAGAAAGGCGGTGTAATCCGAAAAGCCGCAGCTCTGCGCCGTGGAGATCACCGGCTCGCCGCCGCGAATGCGCGCCGCGGCCTGGATCAATCGCTTTTGCAGCACATACTGATGCACCGTGAGTCCGGCGTGGCGCTTGAAGGCGTGCATCAGGTGCGACTGGCTGATATAAAAGCGCCCCGCCAGCGCGCCGATGGACAGATCCTCCGAAAGATTGGCGTTGATGTAGTCCAGAATCTCATTAAAGCGCGGGTCGGATCTCACGTCGCTGCGCGGCGCGCTCGGGCGATCGGACAGCAGGCCGCGCAGCTGCAGCAGAAACTGGATCATGTAGCTGTCCGACAGCAGCGCATGTCCGGCTGCGGTGGATTTTTGCGCCGCCTCCAGCGCGCAGAGCTTTTCAAAGAGCGTGGCGCGCGCGCCCTCCTCCGGCCGAAACAGACCGCTGCGGTTTTGCACCGGCCAGGCGAACACCTCGCTGAGCGCGGGCTCGGCATATTTTCTGAAGAAGCGGTCGCTGATCCAGAGTATGATGCGCTCGTAGCGCTCCGTGGAATAGAGGATGGACTGGTGGATCTGGTGCTCGGGGATCAGCAGCATGTCCCACGGCCGCAGATAATAGGTCACGCCCTCCATGATGTAGGTCACGCGCCCATCCAGACAGAGCACCAGCTTGTGAAAATCATGGCTGTGGGTGTAGAAGTCCATGTCGCGCATGTCCGTGGAATGGAACAGGCGATAATCCTCGTTCAGATAGCCCCGGTTGTTTACGGCGGGCATGGCGCACCTCCCTGAGCAGTTTTTGCAATATTCTATTTCAATTATAGAACATGCGCGCAAGAATTGCAAGCGCTGAGGCACAGTGGAAAAAATAGGGACATGGCGGCAATTTTATTCAAAAAAGTGCCATATGGCCTTTATTATCACTGTTAAATTTGATAATATATGAATGTAAAAATTGGCTGCGTGGAGTCGGCGCGTTTCACAGGAGGCAGCGATGCGGTTTGACGGTTCAAATCCGGAATATACGATGCAGGCGCGTATGCCGCAGCTGCCGCCGTGGCTGGCAGCGAAAAGCCGCCGGATGCGCGTGGGCGGGGGCGAAGAATTCCTGCTGAGCGAGCAGGAGCTGCAATATGTTTACCTGGTGCTCAGCGGCGGCGTGGTTATATTCAACCGCTGCGCCAATGGCCGCGAAAATCGCGTGGTCGTGGTGCCGGAGGGCGGCGTAGTGGGCGAAATGGAGGCCATATCCGGCCTGGGGCGCATTATCTATTCGGCGCGCGCCTATTCCGAGACCACGCTGGTGCGCGTGCTGGCTTCCGATTTCCTGCGCTGGGTGCGCGAGGATGCGGCGGCGTGCTGGGGGCTGACGCAGGTTCTATCCGAAAAGCTGTGGGCTGCGTCCATGCAGAGCAGCCAGTATGGCGCGCTGGATGCCAAGGGCAGGCTGGCGCAGCTGCTTCTGCGTTTGGGGGCCGGGCGGCTCAAGCTGACGCGGCAGGAGCTGGCCGGCGCGTGCTCCGTGAGCCTGCGCACAATCAACCGCTGCGTGAAGGAATTCAGGGAGGCCGGACTGCTCGGCATTGATCGAGGTAAAATCGAAGTTTCTCACGCTCAGATTCGGGCGCTGAGGGATTGGATGAATACAGATGCATGATGGGAGGCAATTTCAAATGTATAATGTAATTATGGACTGCGATCCGGGACACGACGACGCCATTGCGCTGCTGCTCGCTTCCAGAGCCGAAAATATCCGCATTCTGGGCGTGACTACCGTGGCAGGCAACAGCTACCTGGACAACGTGACCCGCAACGCCCGCAAGGTGCTGGATTATGCAGACGTGACGGATGTGGACGTGTATGCAGGCGCGGAGAAGCCGATGATGCACGAGCTCTATCGCCTGACCGGCGCGATCATCCACGGCGAAGACGGCCTGGGCGGCCCGAAGATCCCGGATGCGGTCACGCCCGTTCGTCCGGAGCACGCGGTGGAGTTCATCATCAAGACCCTGCGCGAGTGCCCCGAAAAGGTCACGCTGATTCCTACCGGCCCGCTGACGAACATCGCCATGGTGCTGATGCAGGCGCCCGAGCTCAAGGACAGGATCGAGCGCATCGTCATCATGGGCGGCGCGATCTATGATCCCGGCAACGTGACCAGCGCGGCGGAATTCAACATCTATCAGGATCCCGAGGCGGCGCGCATTGTGTTCCAGAGCGGCTGCAATATTTACCTGAACACGCTGGATATTTCCATGAAGGCCGTGTTCTATCAGGAGGACAAGGAACGCATCCGCGCCCAGGGCGGCAAGATCCCGACCTTCGTGGCGGAGCTGCTGGACTTCTTCGGCGCAACGCATGTGGAGCATTTCGGCTTCTTTGCCTGCCCGATCCACGACGCGCTGTGCGTGGGCGTGCTGATCGACGACAAGCTGGTGGAATGGGAGCGTACCTATGTGGATATTTCCTGCGCGGAGGAGCTCACGCGCGGCGAGACGGTGGCCGACCTGTGGAACGTGACCGGCCATCAGCCGAACTGCTACATCTCCAAAAAGGTGGATCGCGAGCGCTTCGTGGAAATGATTACCAGCCACATGGGCAAGCCCTACGTTTCCAAGGGCAAGATCTGATCTGAGGTGATTGCGCCAGAGCTGCGGGCTTTGGCGAGCACATATAAAAACGGGAGGTATGTTTACATGAAAAAGATCCTGACTCTGGTTCTGGCGCTCATGCTGGCTCTGTCCATGCTCGCGGGCGCGGCAATGGCTGAGGGCGACGCCCTGAAGGTGATCTGCCTGCTCAACGGCACGCTGGGCGACAAGTCCTTCTTCGATTCCGCTGCGGCGGGCATCGCGCTGATCAACGAACAGGTTGAAAACGTCGAGGCCAGCTACGTTGAAATGGGCTACGATTCCTCCGTGTGGGCGACCACGCTGGCGGACGTTTCCGAGGGCGACTACGACATCATCATCGTGGGCACCTATCAGCTGCAGGACGCGCTTCAGGAGATCGCGCCCCAGTATCCGGACAACAAGTACATCATCTTCGACTCCAACGTGGATTATTCCGCGGGCGACTGCGACAATGTGTACTCCATCTCCTTTAAGCAGAACGAGGCTTCCTATCTGGCCGGCGCGCTGGCCGCGATGATGGCCGAAAAGGAAGGCAAGAACACCATTTCCGCCGTGGGCGCCATGGAAATTCCGGTCATCAATGACTTCATCGTCGGCTACATTCAGGGTGCGACCGATTACAATCCGGACATCAAGGTCATCACCTCCTATGTCGGCAACTTCAACGATACCGCCATCGCCAAGGAGCTGGCCGAGATCCAGATCAACAGCGGCTCCAGCGTGTGCTTCAACGTGGCTTCTCAGGCTGGTCTGGGCATGATCGAAGCGGCGGCTGAGGGCGGCGTGTACGCCATCGGCGTGGACGCGGATCAGGCCGAGGCGCTTGCTGCCGACGGCAAGACCAATTTCGCGGATCACATCGTTTCTTCCGTGCTGAAGAACATCGACCAGGTGCTGCTGCTCTCCGTGAAGCGTCATGTGGAAGGCACCCTGCCCTATGGCACCGAGGAGGCGCTGGGCATGGCTGAAAACGCGGTCGGTCTGGCCAACAACGATTATTACACCGGCATGACCACCCCCGAGATCCAGGCGCATATCGCCGAGCTCGCTGAGAAGATCAACGCGGGCGAGATCACCGTCGTGACCGCTTTCGACCCCGAGCTGGATGTGGCGGGCTACATCGCCGCAGTCGCTCCGTAATTATCAAATAAAATGCAGCGGGCGAGGGGAGATATGCTCTCCTCGCCCGTATAACGACTTTCGGTCTATCAGTTGAAAGGATGTATTGAATCATGCCCGCACTGTTGGAATTGAAGGGGATCTGCAAGATCTACGGAAACGGCATTTACGCCAACCGAAATGTGGATTTTTCCGTGGATCGCGGCGAGATCCATGCGCTCGTGGGCGAAAACGGCGCCGGTAAATCCACGCTGATGAAGATTATCTACGGCATGGAGCGTCCGGACATGGGCGAGATTCGGGTGGACGGTCAGAAGGTTTCGTTCGCCTCCCCGCAGGACGCCATGGCGAAGTCCATCGGCATGGTGCATCAGCACTTCATGCTGGTCGAATCGCTGTCTATTACAGAGAATGTCGCGCTGGGCTACGAACCCTCGAAGCTCGGCTTTATAAATAAAGCGGAGGCGAAAAAGCGGGTCGTGGAGATCATGAAGCTCTTCGATCTGGACATCGACCCCGATACCCGCGTCAGCGACCTGAACGTGGGCATAAAACAGAAGGTTGAAATCATCAAGGCGATGTATCGCGGCGCGAAGATATTGATTCTGGACGAGCCGACCGCGGTGCTGACCCCGCAGGAGACCACGGAGCTCTTCCTGAAGCTCAAGCAGCTGCGCGACCGGGGCTATACCGTTATCTTTATTTCGCACAAGCTGCGCGAGGTCATGGAGCTTTGCGACCGCGTGAGCGTGATGCGCAAGGGCGAAATGATCGACACCGTGTTCGTAAAGGATGTGACTCAGCAGCAGATCTCCGCCATGATGGTGGGCGCGAATTATTCCGACAAGCTGGATAAGGCGCCCGCGCACCCGGGCGAGGTGCGGCTGCGGGTTAAGGATGCGGTGTGCCTGGATCGCTTCGGCAAGCGCGTGGTGGACGGCGTGCGCCTGAGCGTGCGTGCGGGCGAGATCCTGGGCGTGGCGGGCGTTGAGGGCAACGGCCAGAACGAGCTGGTGGAAATGATATTCGGGCTGCGGCATCCCGCTGCGGGCGAGATCGAGATCCTGGGCCAAAGGGCCGCGGGGCTGAGCATTCGCAAATTGCGCGAAATGGGCGTGGCCTATATCCCCGCCGACCGCATGACGCTGGGGCTGGCGACCAGCATGAGCATCGAGGACAACATCATCGCCACCCGCCTGAACGATTCGAGCCTGCTTACCGCTGGCCTGCTGAGCAGCCGCAAGATTCACGCGCTCTCCGAAAGGCGCGTGAAGGAATATCTGGTGAAATGCGCTTCGCCGCAGACGGAGGTGGAAATGCTCTCCGGCGGCAACATGCAGAAGGTCGTAGCGGCGCGCGAATTCGATGATAACGTGAAGCTGTTCATCGTAGAGCAGCCCTCGCGCGGCATCGACGTAGGTGCGGCGAAATTCCTGCATGAAAAGCTGATCGAAATGCGCGATGCAGGCTGCGCGATACTGCTGGTAAGCGCGGATCTGGACGAGCTGTTTAAGCTCTCGGACGGCGCCGTGGTCATGTACGAGGGCAAGATCAGCGCCTATTTCCCGGATGTGTCCACGGTCAGCGAAAATGAAATTGGGCATTACATGCTGGGCGTGAAGCATCAGAGCGATGCGGAGATCGGAGGGGTTTACCATGAATAAGGGCGCGGGCGAAAAGAAGTCCGGCGGGCTGTATCGTTTCCTGTTCTCCCGCCACCGCACGGCCACGCTGCATGCGATCACCACGCTGTTGGCGATATTGATCGCGCTGGCGCTGGCGCTGATTCTGATTTTTGCCGTCAGCAAGGATCCGGGCGGTGCAATCTGGCAGTTCCTGATCGGGCCGTTCTCTTCCAAGCGACAGCTCGGCAATATTCTCACCACCGCCGCCACCATCTCCTTTACCGGCGTCGCAGTGTGCATCATGTTCCAGGCGTCCATGTTCAACATGGCGGCCGAGGGCGCGAATTTTCTGGGCGCCATGGCGGGTGCAATCATCGCCACGTCGCTGAATCTGCCGCCGGTGCTGTCGCTGATCGTGCCGATGCTGGCAGGCATCATCGTGGGCGCGATTATCGGCTTTATTCCCGGCATACTGCGCGCGAAGCTGAACGCGAATGAAATGGTGTCCTCTCTGATGCTCAATTACGCGCTGCTGTATTTCGGGCTGTATGTGCTGAAGAATTTCTTCATCGACAAGAGCGCCGGTCAGGTCGCCACGGCGAAGCTGCCCAAGCTCAGCCGCCTGTCGCTGATCTGGAAGGGCACGGGCGTGCATTCCGGCGTGCTGATCGTGATCGTGGTCATCGTGCTGGCGTACATCTTCCTGTATAAAACGCGAAGCGGCCACGAGCTGCGCGTCTACGGCCAGAACCCGTCCTTTGCGCGCTATACCGGCATCGGCGTCGGCGGCGTGATCCTGTCCAGCCAGGTGCTGGGCGGCGCGATCGCGGGTCTGGGCGGCGCTGTGGAGGTCATGGGCATGTACCAGCGCTTCCAGTGGACGGCGCTGCCGGGCTATGGCTGGGACGGCATCATCATTGCGATACTTGCGCAGAACAAGCCGCAGCTGGTGCCGCTGGCGTCGCTGTTCATCGCCTATTTGCGCACGGGCGCGAACTGCATGAACACCTATGCCGACGTGCCCAAGGAGCTGATTACGGTGATTCAGGCCATCATGATGATACTGGTGACTGCGGCGGCGCTTACGGGCGGTCTCAAGCAGAAATTGGCCATTAAGGAGGCGCTCAGCAATGACCAGTAATTTCTTTGCGGCAGTCTGGGCGGAAATCCTGCCGGTACTCAGCGTCATAGCCTCGCCCACGTTTCTGTATTCCGTGCTGCGGCTCTCTACGCCGATCCTGCTGGCCACGATGGCGGCGCTGGTGTCCGACCGCGCGGGCGTGACCAACATCAGCATCGAGGGCACCATGCTCTTCTCGGCGCTGATGGGCGTCATCGGCAGCGCCTATGCGCAGAGCTGCTGGATAGGGCTGCTGACGGCTATCGTGTCGGGCATGCTGTTTTCGGCGCTGCTGGCATTTTTCCATCTGAAGCTGCGCACCAATCTGGTGCTGACCTGCATCGCGCTCAACAGCCTTTCCAGCGGTCTGACGATATTCATACTGTTTATGCTGACCGGCGACCGCGGCGTTTCCACGGCGCTGCATTCCATCGATATGCCCAAGGTCTCCATCCCGCTGATTCGCGATATTCCCTTTATCGGCGAGGTGCTTTCCGGCCAGAGCGTGCTGACCTATCTGGCGGTGCTGGTGGTCATTCTGGTGGCGGTGCTGCTGTATAAGACGAAGCTGGGCACCTACATCCGCGCCGTGGGCGAGAGCCCGCAGGCCATTGAAACCGCAGGCTTCCGTTCGGCGCGCATCCGCTTCTATGCGCTGCTGATCTCCGGCGCCATTGCAGGCATGGGCGGCGCGTTTATGTCCATGGCGTATGTCAGCGGCTTTACCAAGGACATGGTTTCCGGACGCGGCTTTATCGCGCTGGCGGCCGAGGCGATGGGACGCGGGCGGCCGCTGCTGTCCACGCTGGCGGCGCTGCTGTTCGGCTTTACCGATTCGCTGGCGAACAACCTGCAGGTGCTCGGCCTTTCCAGCGACCTGGCGCGCATGTTCCCCTATGTGATCACCATTATCGCGCTGTCGCTGTACGCCTGGCGCTCGTCCCGCGAAAAGGGTCTGAACCGGCGGCACAAGCGCAAGTGATGGCAAAAATAAATATGTCAGTGTCCGCTTCCAAAGGGAAAATGCTTTCCTTGGAAGCGCACTTTCGTTATATTCAGCGGGTTTAGGAGGAACACGCCGGATCCACTGCGGCGGATTTGGTCTTTGTCGCGCGCTGCGCGCAGCTATTGCCTTTTGCGCGAAAGTGCGTTATAATCGTGCGTGTGCCATGTGGCCGAAATCATGTCCATCAGGTCGGGAGGGATCACTATCGCTTTAACGAAGGCAAGTCTGCCCGCCAAGAAGCGCATTTTGACCGTGTGCGTCAGGCTGTTTTTGGAAAAGGGCTATACAAAGACCACCGTGGCGGACATCGTGCGGCTGGCGGACGTTTCCAACAGCAGCTTCCAGAATATTTTTCGCGCCAAGGACGGCGTGCTCACGGAGCTGGTGCATTTCATGTTTGAAAACCAGTTCAGCACTGCGCGCAGCATTGCGGGTGCGCAGCTGCCGCCCGTCTATGTTTACGCCGTGGAGACGGCCATACAGCTGACGCTGACGGAGCTGAACGAGAACCTGCGCGAGATATATCTGGAGGCATATAGCCACCGCGAGGCGCTGAGCTTTATCCACAAGGCGACGGCGCGGGAGCTGTACCACATCTTCAGCGTCTATCAGCCGGATCTGACGGCGCAGGATTTTTATCAGCTTGAGATCGGATCGGCGGGCATCATGCGCGGCTATATGGCGCAGCCCTGCGATGCGGAAATGACGCTTGAAAAGAAGCTGAGCAGCTTTCTGAAGCTGAGCCTGAGTGCCTATCGCGTGCCGGTAGAGGAGCAGATGGGGGCGATGGCATATGTTGCGAGCCTCGACGTCAGGGCGATCGCCGAACAGGTGATGCGGGATCTGTTTCAGGCACTGGCCGCGCACTTTGAGTTTTCGCTTGAAAATGTGAACATGCCCGCGGATGCTGGCGTCGAGGGCGATGCCTGAATGGCAAGCCTGTGAACGGGGAAGCAAGCTCTCCCACCACTGCCACACTCACCAGTTTTTGCTAAAATCCTTCAGATTTCCGAGCGCAAAAACTGCAGGGAAACGATTTTTGCTCTGGAAAATGAGATTTTCCGACGCAAAAATCGTCCCGTGCCCACCGTACACGCCGCTGGGCACGATTGGAGATTTGAGAGAGCTGAAGCCCTATCGAGCTCTCTTGGTTTTTTCGACAGACTAATCGGGACGTTTCGCATAGAAACGTCCCGATATGCTATTTAGATAGGTCTTTTGAAAAGCGTCGAGCGCTTACTTCCAGAGGTACTCAGTGGCGAAGATGTGCATCAGCTCCGGCCAGGTGTACCAGTCGTGACCGCCGTCGACCACGCGCCAGTCATACTTGATGCCAGCGGCGCCGAACTTGATGGCCAGAGACACGTTGCTGAAGGTATCGGCAGGCGTGCCTGCACCGCCGCGCATATAGCCGAAGTCATAGCAGCCTGCGCCAACCATGATGGTGGGCTGCTCGCCTTCAAATTCTACGGTGGTGAAATCCAGCGTGCTGTCGCCGCCGCTGAAGATGCCGAAGTAATCAAAGTCGTTCGGGCAGGCGTGGAGCACATTGCTGGTCGTCATGCCGCCCATGGACAGACCACAGAAGGCACGATTTGCGGGCTCGCTGCTGACATTGTAGTTTTCCTGCATGAAGGGGAAAATGCAGTTCTTCAGGTTATCTACGATGACGGCATAGTCCCAATCAAACGCAGCGTTGTTCATCGTTACCACGACGCAGGGTTCGATCTGACCATCCTGGATCATGTGGTCATACTCGATGTTCATGCGCCCGCAGCCGAACCAGTTGACCTCATTGGCACCGCCACCGTGGGAAACATAGACCACCTTGTACGGCTCTTCACGCTGGGCATCAAAGCCATAGGGCGTGTAGACGCCCAGATTGGCGACATTACCGTTGATGTCGGTGTAGGTGACATATTCCAGTTTGCCGGACTCGGTCACGGTTTCCGCATCAAGATAGGAGAAGTCCGTGGCATTGGGCTGCTTTTCAGCGTTCAGCGGAACGTAGAGCGTGCTGTCGCCGTCTCTGCCGCCATTTTCATTGGGGTTCACCATGGGCGGGTTGGTGGGATCATCGGTCGGTTCGCCGTCCACAATGTAATTATACTGGATCAGTCCGTGAGCCAGCGGAAGGGAGACAGTCCAAAGATCGGTGCCATCGACCTTTTCCAGATCGATGATGCAGCCTTCATAGCCTTCGCCGATCAGGTCAGGCGTCCAATCATAGGGGGAAACGACGGTATCCGGCTGCGTGCCGAGCGTGGGCTGGTCGCTCCAACCGGCCGAATAGTTGGGACGCGCATAGTAATTTGCACCAACATCCAGCTGAACGCTCGCCGCATCTGCGGATTCAAAGGTGAAGGTTACGGTATAGCCGGTCGGAGAGGCGGCGTCCTCAGTAACGATGGTGCCCGGTACGAGGCCTTCAGCGCTCGTTTCCGCCAGGACGATTCCAGACATGCGCAAAGCCATTACACAGACGAGCAGAACTGCCAGCAATTTTTTCATCACATAATTCCTCTCTTTCATAATAGGGTCAGGGGATTCCACGAAACCGATATGCATATCACGCTTATATTATACACATCGGCATCGATGGTGTAAATTGTCCAAAACAGACGTATGCATTATGCAATATGTGACAATAAATAAAATCAGCTAATTGTTTTTTGCTGTCAGTATACCGGTGATACGCCGCATGCCGAAGCATGCAGTAAAAATATATAATTGTTTTTTACTTGTATACGCGGAAAAAGTGCAGGATGCTGATCAGTCCCGCACCCAGCGCGTCATCCGTAATGTCGTTGGGGCTGAGCAGTATCTGCACGCCGTCATGAAAGAAGTTCAAGTCGGATACGCGCGCGTTGATATATTCAATCCAGGGCTTCAGGCAGGGTGCCAGCTCTCCGCCGAGCATGATCGGCGTATTATATGCCATGTTCAGATTGTACAGCAGTACATATGAGGTGATCCAGATAGCGATGCCATGCGGAGAGACAGAAAGTATCACCGTCCTGGAGCTTGCTGAAAAAAGCCTTGAGACTGCCGCCGCCCATCTCTGAGAGCACGTCGGTAGAAAGGTAGGCATCGACACAGCCTTCGTTTCCGCAATAACAGCGCCGGCCGCGGGGGACGAGGCAGGTGTGACCAAATTCGCCGTTGCGGCTGTTCCGGCTTAGAAGCAGCTTGCCGTTGTGAACCACGGCGCCGCCGATCAGCTGAGATATGTACAGAAATACGAAGTTCGGCATTTCCGGATGATTCAGGATCTCCCGCAGGTAGGAAGCCTTGGCGTCCTGTGTGAAAAAGAGCGGATAACGAAAGCGTTCCCGATATCGGCTCAGGGGGAGGTCACGTTCCTGGAGCGTCAGCGCGAGCGTGACGCTGTCGCGCTGATAATCGATCGTTCCAGGCCATGAAATGCACACGCCAAGCACGCGCTCGGGCGCGATATTTTCATCGAGGATCAGCGCTTCTGTCATATCGGATAGCGCCTGGATATAGTCGTCAGAATTCGAGTATTCGAGCCTGTGCTGCCTTCGAAGGACGGGCTTCCCGTGGAAATTTAAGAGAATGAACCGGATAAAGTGCTTTTGGATCTCTACGCCGATAGAATAGTAAGCATTTTGCCTGAGCGCTACGATGGTTGCCTTTCGTCCGTTTCCGCTTGAAGGCGTAGTCCTTATGGAAATCAGACCCTCGCCGTTCAATTCGCTGATCTTTTTGCTTACCGTGGGCATGCTGAGCCCCAACACGTCGCCAAGCTGTCTTCGGGAACAGGATTTTACAGAAAAAAGGTGCCTCAGAATGCGTTCCTTGTCGTTCACCTTCTGATTGTACTTCCTTTTTTCCGCTTTTGACATTATGGTCTCTCCTTACGGTGCGGCGGCGATAAGCCGGCACCGCCCGCTATTTAGTATTTCCTTCGATAGCCGAGCTGCGTCAGGAAGCGCATAAGTCCGGCGTCGCCCTCGGGCGTCTGCTTATAGACGCCGGCGTCCGCCAGCACGCGCGCGCATTTTTCGGCCAGACCGTCACGCAGCAGCTCGTCGGCGGCAGCCTCATCCAGCGGCCCGCGCGCCGCCAGCTCGCGTACCCAGTCATAGTGCTTTTCCAGCGGCGAACCAGCCTCCGGCGCATCCTCAATCGGGCGCGCGCCCGTCAGGTAGGGGCGCAGCCCCGCCAGCTCGTTGACCAGACGCCCGGGCAGGATGAACAGCCCCATCACCTCGATCAGGCCGATGTTTTCTTTTTTGATGTGGTGCAGATCCGCGTGTGGATGGAACACGCCCAGCGGATGCTCGGCTGTGGTGCGGTTGTTGCGCAGCACCAGGTACAGCTTGTATTGGCCGTCCTCCATGCGCGCCACGGGCGTGATGGTGTTGTGCGGCGTGCCGTCGGTCTCGGCAAAAATGCCGCAGTCGGGATCGGAATAGCTGCGCCAGGCGTCCAGCATCTGATCCGCCAGCGCAATCACCTCGTTCCGATCCGCGCCCTTGAGCACGATGCAGCTCATCGGCCAGTCGAGCGCCCAGGCCTGCACGCCGCTGACCGGACTCTCGAGCGCGATGCGCACGCCTGCGCGATCCATCGGGAAGCTATGACCGCCGCCCTGGAAGTGGTCGTGCGAGAGAATGGAGCCGCCCACGATGGGCAGATCGGCGTTGGAGCCGATAAAGTAATGCGGGAATTGCGCCACGAAATCGAACAGGCGCACGAAGCTGTCGTGCGAAATGCGCATCGGCACATGCTCGCGGTTGAGCACGATGCAGTGCTCGTTGTAATAAGCGTAGGGCGAGTATTGCAGATACCACTTATCCTTGCCGAGCGTCAGCGGCACGATGCGGTGGTTCTGGCGCGCCGGGAAATCCATTCGACCTGCATAGCCCGGGTTTTCCACGCAGAGCATGCAGCGCGGATAGCCGGTCTGCTTTGCATTTTTCTGTGCGGCGATGTCACGCGGATCCTTTTCAGGCTTGGAGAGGTTGATGGTGATCTCCAGCTCGCCGCAGGGCGACGGGCGGAAGAAGCGCACGTTTTTGGCGATGCGGTCTACGCGGATATAGTCCACGTCGCGGCAGAGCTGATAGAAATAATCGGTGGCGGCCTTCGCGCCCTGCGCAGCGTAGAGCTGTTCAAAGCGCGCGCGTACCTGCGCCGGATGCGGCGTGAGCGCGCCCATCAGCTTTGCGGAAAACAGGTCGCGGCGCTGAACGCTGTCGGCAAAGAGCCCGCGCGCGGCGGCGATGTCCAGAATCGCATCCAGAATTGGCGTAGCCGTCTCCGGCGACGGCGTCCGCGGCGGCAGCGGCGCATCCTCGGGCGCGTCCATCTCCACGATCTCCAGCAGCCGATTCAGCGTATAGGCGCGATCCTCGGCAGCGATCAGCTTCTTATCCTCGGCAAAATCCAGCAGCGCATTCAGCAGTGCGGTCATGCTCTTATCCATGCGGCTTCACTCCAGAATAATATATCTTATAATAATGATTATCCGGCAAGTCGGGTCGGATGTCAAGGGTGATTTTATTGGATTTACTTGCAGAAAACTACGAAATAGATTATAATACATACTAGAATAATACTGCATTGGGGAGGCAGCTTTATGAATATCGGAGCTTTGCTGGAAAGAAACGCGGCGCGGCTGGATGCGCTGTATGCGGGCGCGGATCAATCTGCGCGCTATGCGGCGCTGGCGCAGGCCTTTGAGGCGCACTTTGGGCGTGCGCCGGAAAAATTCATTTCCGCGCCGGGCAGAACCGAGGTCGTGGGCAACCATACCGACCACAACCATGGCCGCGTGCTGGCGGGCTCGGTGAATCTGGATACGCTGGCGGCCGTCGCGGAGAACGGCACGAGCGTCGTGCGTCTCTATTCCGAGGGCTACCCCACGGCGTTTGAGGTCGATACCTCCGATCTGAGCGTGCATGAGGCCGAGGAAAACACCACCTATGCGCTGATTCGCGGCGTGGCGGCGCGGCTGAAGGCGCTGGGCTATCGGATCGGCGGCTTTGACGCGCAGGTGACCAGTACGGTATTCAAGGGCAGCGGGCTCTCTTCATCGGCGGCGTTCGAGGTGATGCTGGTGGCAGCCTTCGACGCGCTGTTCAACGGCTGGACGATCGATTCCCAGCTCAACGCGCGCATTTCGCAGTATGCCGAAAACGTGTATTTCGGCAAGCCCAGCGGGCTGATGGATCAGATGGCGTGCGCGGTGGGCGGCCTGGTCGCCATTGACTTTGGCGCAGAGCCTGCCAGCGTCGAGGCGCTGGGCTACGATTTCGGCGCGAAGGGTTATTCACTGTGCGTGGTGTCTGCGGGCGGCGAGCACGGCAACCTGACCGACGCCTATGCTGCCATTCCGGCGGAGATGCGCATGGTGGCGGAGCAGATGGGCGCAAAGCTGCTTTCGGAGATCAGCGCCGAGCAGCTGGAGCGCGCGCTGCCGAGGCTGAAGAACAATGTGCCGGATCGCGCCATACTGCGCGCCTTCCATTTTGTGGATGAAACGCGGCGCGTGGGCGAGGCCGTGGCGGCGCTGCGGCGCGACGATCTGCCCGCGTTCTTTGCGGCGGAGATCGAGTCCGGCGAGAGCAGCTGGAAGCTGCTGCAGAACCTTCATGTGGAGGGCAGCGCGAACCAGGAAATGCCGCTGGCGCTGGAAATGAGCCGCAGGATGCTCAGCGGGCGCGGCGCGTGGCGGATCCATGGCGGCGGCTTCGCGGGCACCATACTGGCGTTCGTGCCCAACGCCCTGCTCGAGGGCTATGCGGCGGCGATGGACGCGGTGTTCGGCGCGGGCGCGACGACGATATTGAACATTCGCCCTGAGGGCGTGGCCTGCATCGACTGAGGAAGATAGAATGATGTTTCAAACCGCATCCCAGCAGGATACCATGGATATGGCGGCCTGTCTGGCGCGCATGCTGAATAACGGCGATGCCGTGCTGCTCCACGGCGATCTGGGCGCGGGCAAATCGGTGTTCGCGCGCGGCGTGGCGCGCGGCATGGGCATTACAGGGCCGATGCCCAGCCCGACGTTTACGCTGCTGATCCCCTACGAGAGCGGCGGGCGCAGGCTGTACCATTTTGACCTGTACCGGCTCAACGATCCGGACGAATTCTACGCCGCTGGCCTGGACGAGTTTATCGGCGGCGACGGCGTGGCCGTGGTGGAGTGGCCGGAGATGGCGGAGCTGGAGGCGTCGCCGCGGCTGGATGTGCATATCCGCCGCGCGGCGGGCGCAGATGAAAACCGCCGCGAGATAGAGATCGAGAACGCGGGCGTTGCCGGATTTGATCCGGACGCGCTCGGCAGATGGAGAATGGACGGCAAATGAACATTGTAGCGATAGATACCTCGGGCCCGGCGGCGAGCTGCGCCGTGATGAAGGACGGCGCGGTCGTGCAGCTGACGGTCATGAACCATGGGCTCACGCATTCGGAGACCATCATGCCCGCGCTGGAGCAGGCGATGCGCGCAGCCGGGCTGAGCTGCGCGGAGGTGGATGTATTTGCGGCGGTGGCGGGGCCTGGGTCGTTTACCGGCGTGCGCATCGGCGTTTGCGCGGTGAAGGGTCTGGCGCATGCGTGGGATCGTCCCTGCGCGCGCGTGGACGCGCTCGAGGCGCTGGCCATGAATTTCTACGGCTTTGACGGTCTGGCGTGCCCGATACTGGACGCTCGCCGTGGCCAGGTATACTGCGCGGCGTTTGATATGCGCGCAGGGCTTCCGCAGCGCGTGATGGACGATGGGGCGATGGATCTAAGGGCCTTCGTCGAGGGCCTGCCAAAGGATCGCCGCATCGTTTTTCTGGGCGACGGACTGCGCGTGCACGCTTTGGCACTGCGCGAGCTGCTTCCCGAAGCACTGATTGCGCCCGCAAATTTGCAGGATCTGCACGCGGACGCCGCGTGCGTGCTGGCGGCGGCGCGGCCGGAGACGTGGATTGAGGCGCGGCTGCTGACGCCTGTTTATCTGCGCGCGCCGCAGGCGGAGCGCGAGCGCGAGCGCCGCATAAGGAAGGGCATATGAGCGAGATCACGATGGGATTGATGACCGCAGCCGATGTGGATGCGGTGCATGAAATAGAAGTGGCGTGCTTTAAAACGCCGTGGTCAAGAGCGTCCATTTTGCATGACGTGACCGAAAACCAGTGCGCGCGCTATGTAGTGCTGCGCGATGGGGATCGGGCGATTGCCTATGCGGGCGTATGGTTCATACTGGACGAGGGACACATTACCAATATCGCCGTGCATCCGGATTATCGGGGGCGCGGGCTGGGGGAGCGCGTGGCGCGCGGCATGATCCAGCTGGCGGCGGACAGCGGCATGGTGTGGATGACGCTGGAGGTGCGCCGCAGCAATAAGGTCGCCCAGAATCTGTACCACAAGCTGGGCTTTATCGACGTGGGTTATCGCAAGCGCTATTATGAAAACAGCGAGGATGCGCTGGTGATGGCGCTGGAGCGGCTGCCCGAGGCGCATCCGGAAAACGACCCGATGTTGGTGGTGGAGGAAGAGGCGCAGGAGCAGCAATAAAAAGGGAGGCATCATGCTCTACGAGGTGGTTCGAATTGCGGCGATCACGCTTTGCTGCGTTGCGGCGGGATTGAGCGCCATGAACGTGCTGCAGGCGCAGCGCTACCAGATTCCGGTTTTGCGGCGGGATCTGCGCCGCTATGCGGATCATTTCCTGCGGCCAAACGTGATCGTGGCGGCTGCGGCGGCGCTGTTGAACTGGTATCTGCCAGTGCTGCTGGCCATGGCCATACAGCAGGAGCAGCGGCGGGTGAACCTGTGCGCATGGCTCGTGCTGGCGATGTTCGTGGGCGCTACGGCGCTGGTGTGGCTGGGCAAGCGGCGCATGCAGCAAAAGAAGCCGCTGGCGTTCACGCGAAGGCTCTGCCGCCTGATGATCGTGACGGCGCTGCTGGCGCTGATGATCGCGCTGGCACTGGATATGCTGAACCTGTCGCCCTATCTGGTGCTGGCAGGCGCGGATTATCTGGTGCTGCTGGCGGCTGTAATCATGCGGCCGGTGGAGGAGCGCATCAATAAAAAATATTACAATCAGGCGCGAAAAAAGCTGGCCGCACGCAAGGATCTGATCCGCATCGGCGTGACCGGCAGCTTCGGCAAGACGCAGGTCAAGCTGATGCTGCGCACGCTGCTGGCGGAAAAATACCGCGTGCTGTCTACGCCGCCCAGCTTTTCCACGGCCATGGGCATCTCGCGCGTGGTGAACGATCAGCTCAGCGCGCGCCATCAGGTGCTGATCGCCGAAATGGGCGCGCAGCACAGCGGCGAGATCAAAGAAATGGCGAAGCTGGTGCGCCCGCAATACGGCGTTGTGACCTGCGTGGGCAACGCGCATCTGGACAGCTTCAATTCCATGGAAGCCATCGCACAGGCCAAAAACGAGCTGATCGAGGCGCTTCCCGCGGACGGCAAGGCGTTCTTTGGTTCCGACCGCAGCTACGGCGACCGCCTGTTCGCGCTCTGCGAGGCGGAAAAATACCGCGCGGGCATCGGCGGCGCGGGCACGGGCTTTTATATGCGCGCGGATCACATCGAGACCGGCGTGCACGGCACGCGCTTTGAGCTGAGCTGTGCCGACGGCGGGCATGTGTGGGCGGCCACGAAGCTGCTGGGCAATTTCAGCGTGAAGAACATCGCGCTGAGCGCAGCGGTGGCGCGGCAGCTCGGGCTGAGCATGGAGGAGATCGCGCGCGGCATCGAAAAGCTGAAGCCCACGCGCCATCGCCTGCAGCTGCGCACGGGCGCAGTCAATGTGATCGACAATTCGCTCAATACCCTGCCCGAGGGCGCTTTGGAGGCGCTGGAGGTGCTCAAGGAATTCCCGGGGCGGCGCGTGCTGGTCACGGCGGGACTGACGGAGGTCGAAGTCAACGCCGAGGATGCAAACTATGCCTATGGCCTGCAGATCGCCGGCTGTGCGGATCATGTGGTGCTGATCGATCCCGAGGGGACGCGCAGCGTGATGCGCGCGCTGATGAGCGCGGGCTATCCCAAGTCGTCCGTGCGCATGGTGACCGATCTGGCAGACGCCGCGGCGCTGGTGAAGGAGATTGCGGGCGAGGGTGACAGCGTGCTCTACGAGGGCGTGTATCCCGAGGAGGACGAAGCGGAGGAATGAATATGAAAAAAACGCTGTGCGCGCTGCTGGCGCTGCTCTGCCTGACGGCTGGAAGCGGCGCGACGGCGCTTGCGGAAGCGACGGAAACGCCGAAAACGGAGGAAATAGAGATCGTTCCCGTGCAGCTGACTACCGAAGCGCCCGCAGCCGAAAGCGGCGTGCTGCTCGGCTTTGAGGAAGGCTTCGCGCTGGAGCTGCCGGAGGGCTGGAAATGCTATGCGCCGGATGCGGAGATGCGCGAAAACGACGTTTCATATTGCCTGAGCGACGCTGACGGCGCGCGCTGGCTGTATATCCAGCGGTGGACGAGCGATCGCGCGGATATTGAGGCGCTCAACCGGCAGATTGAGCAGGAGGCGCAGCCGCGCACCTCGGGCGTGTACAATTACAACGGCGTGGATTTCGTGGTGTATGATCTCGCCGAGGGCGATGTCAGCTGCTGTGCGACGCTGCTGAACGGCGATGTGTTGAATTTTGCGTTCACGCCGCAGTCCGACCGGGAATATATGCTGATTGCCATTAAGATAATGGGCAGTTTCGCGATCATCAGCGATGCGGAAGCAGAATAAAAAATACGGGATCTGGCTTCGTTTCAGAAGCCGGATCCCGTATTTTAGCAATGGGCGCTAATCGTCAAAGCTGCTGAGGGCCGGTGCTCTGGCCAGGATATGCCGGCGATCCTCATCTTTGGCGCTGGATGTAATCGCAGCGCAGTATGGAATACAGCTCGACGTCCACAAAGCGTCCCTTGTTCATCAGCCGCTGGCGCAGCGTGCCCTCGCGCTGCATGCCGCACTTGCGCATGACCGCGCCCGAGGCGGGGTTTTCGCTTTCGTGCTGCGCCTCAATGCGGTTCAGGTTCAGGCCGCGAAAGCCGAAATCGATCACCGCGCGCAGCGCTTCGGTCATCAGCCCACGGTTCCAGAGCCCGCGCGCGAGCGAATAGCCGACCTCGGCGGCGGCGTTGTCGCGCTGTATCCACATAAAGCCGATGGTGCCCACGATGCGGCCGGTCGCCTTCAGCTCAATGCCCCAGCTGGCAGGCTCGCCCAGGCGGTATTTGCGCAGCATGAAGCGCAGGTAGCCGCGCGCCTCGGAAAGGCTGGTCTGCGCGTCCCAGAGCACATATTTCGCTACTTGGGGGTCGCGGCTGTAATCGAAGATGTCCGCTGCGTCGCGCATGCACAGCCTGCGCAGGCGCAGCCGCTCGGTTTCGAGAAGCGGCATGTAGCCGCCATATGCTTCCATGGCCGCGTCAGAGCAGGTCGCGCGCCATCAGCAGCGCGATCAGCGTTTTCACATCCTGAATCTCGCCGCGCTGTGCCATGTCGACGGCCTCGGCAAGGGGTATGCGCACCAGATTCAGAAATTCATCGTCGTCCGGATGTGCCTCGCCGCGCCTGAGCTGTCGCGCCAGATATAGCGATATGCGCTCGTTTGAAAAGCCGGGCGTGGTAAAAATGTCCGTCAGGTGCTTCCAGCTTTCGGCCTCCAGACCGGTCTCTTCCTTTAATTCACGCTTGGCGGCCAGCAGCCTGTCCTCATTCACATGGTCCAGCTTGCCTGCGGGGATCTCCAGCAGCACCTGCTCGATGGGCGCGCGAAACTGGCGCACCAGATAGACCATGCCGTCGTCGTCGACCGGCAGCACGGCGGAAGCGCCCACATGCAGCGCTACCTCGCGCTTGGCCAGCTTGCCGTTGGGCAGCTCATTGGTGAAATGGTCGATGTGCAATATGATGCCGTCAAACACGCGCTCTCGGGAAACGTTTTTTTCCAGAATGGAATGATCGTCAAACTTAAGCATACAAAGGCGCCTCCTGCGCAAAAGATTCGGGGTTCGACCCTCTAGGAATTCGACTGCGCTGCCTTTGATTCCTGCCGCTGCAAGGGATTTTTCTGGCATTGCCACAATTCTTTGATCTGGCTCTAGCCAAATCGCGAAAAATGATGTATAATGGAATTGGAATTCCGACGAATATTAATTCTGAAGGGAGCTGAATGGGTTGATACAGGTTATTTTGGGCGACAAGGGCAGTGGAAAAACCAAGCGTCTGATTGATCTTGCAAACGAATCATTGAAGCAGGAGCACGGCGATATTATTTTTATAGACGATGACAAGCGGTATATGTATGACCTGCGCCACGAGATCCGTTTCGTGGATGCCAGCGAATATCCGGTGGTGCATAAGAGCACGGCCAATGAAATGCTCAGCTTCATGTGCGGCATGCTTTCGGCGAATTTTGATATTTCGCTGATCGCGATGGACGCCTTTGTGAAGCTCGTGCGCACGCCGTTGGACGATCCGGAGATGCAGGTCTTTTTCGAGAAGCTGGAGGCGCTTTCGCAGGCACACCACTGCAATTTCCTGATCTCCGTGAGCGCGCCCAGCGCGTCGGTTCCGGAATACATCCGCAAGTACGCCATTTGAGCCTTTAGCACGGAATCACAGGGACGCAAGCGCCGCCTGCGCAGCATAGCGCGGGCGGCGCGGCCTGTTTAATAGAGAGGAGGGCGCGCATGGCAAAATGGATTCGCGGCCTGCTGGCCGTGGCGCTGATCGCGCTGCTGCTGTGGCTGGGCTGGGGGCTGATCCGCGGCGCAGGGCGCGTGCTGGGCAAGTCGACGAAGGCGGCGGGGGAGCCCGATCCGATGTTTCGAGAAGAGGCGGAATTGCCCACGCGCCCGCCGGAAATGGACGCCGAGGTCACGCAGCCGCCGCATGGCACGCTGGACGACCATGTGCCGGCGGTGCAGTCGCCGGTGGATAAGACGGCGGCGCAGCTGGCCGAGGAGGCGCGCACGCGCGATATGCGCGGAAATTGATGTTAAATTATGTCGTGCGGCGCGAAATTAATTGATTTTATGGCCAAACTGAGCTATAATACAGTTTGTGTCAATACGCTCACTAGCCCCGAGCTTAAGGCATGAATCGCACAAAAGTCCTGACCACACTTTTGAGCAAAAGCATTCATCTTATTTGGAGGAATTACTCGTGAGTACTTATATGGCGAATCCCCAGAACGTCGAGCGTAAATGGTACGTCATCGACGCAGAGGGCATGGTGTTCGGCCGCCTGGCTTCCCAGGTCGCTGCCATGCTGCGCGGCAAGCATAAGCCCACTTTCACCCCCCATTGCGACTGCGGCGATTATATCATCGTTGTCAATACCGACAAGCTGGTTTTCACCGGCAAGAAGCTGGATGACAAGATGTATCGCTATCACACCGGTTATCCGGGCGGACTGAAGGAGATCACCTATCGCCGCCTGATGGCCAAGAAGAGCGATTTCGCTTTCCGCGAGGCCGTGCGCCGCATGCTGCCGAAGGGACCCCTCGGCTATGCAATGGCGAAGAAGCTGTTCGTGTACACCGGCGCAGAGCACAAGCATCAGGCGCAGCAGCCTGAGGCGCTCAAGCTGTGATTTTGGGAGGAGGACGAAAAATGGCTAACACTGTTTGCTTCCATGCCGTTGGCAGAAGAAAAAAGGCGATCGCTCGCGTTCGTCTGATTCCCGGCGAGGGAAATATCGTGATCAACAAGCGCACGCTGGACGAGTATTTCGGCTATGAGACGCTGAAGACCGTCGTGCGTCAGCCGCTCGCGCTGACCGAGACCCTGGGCAAGTTTGACGTGATCGTCAACTGCAAGGGCGGCGGATTCACCGGCCAGGCCGGCGCCATCCGTCACGGCATTGCCCGCGCGCTGGTGAAGGCCGATGAGGCCTATAAGCCCCTCGTGAAGAAGGCTGGCTTCCTCACCCGCGATCCGCGCATGAAGGAGCGCAAGAAGTACGGCCTGAAGGCCGCCCGCCGCGCACCTCAGTTCTCGAAGAGATAATTGCGCCGTACGGTATTGTACAGACCATATGCAAGGCTCCCTTTGCCGCAGCTGCGGTGGAGGGAGCTTTTTGTTGTCTGGCTGAAATTTTGCACAGCACAGTTTTTTTACTGCGGGGGCTTGCCAAAAAGCGCGGGGTATGGTATACTGAATTGTCTGCGGGTGATGATGATTGGGGCCCGTGCGGCGCCATGCTGTGAATCTTGTCAGGGTCGGAAGACAGCAGCAATAAGCAGAGCGTTGGCGCGCGCCGCGGGGTATGCTCGGTTTGAACCCGCAGGCTTTTTTATATTTGAGGAATCGAGGCGCAGATAAACATGAACACCATGAGAAAGACGCTGCTCGTGCTGTTGCTGCTCGCCTGCTGCTTTTCGCTTTCAGGCTGCATGCTGATGGGGGCGATGATTCTGGGCGGCGATAATGATGCTGTATCGAAAAAAGAAATATATACATACGTTGCGCAAAACAGTGAAGCGCTCGGCGCATTTCCGTATGAGGCCTATCAAAGGGACGTTAATGCTGGCAAAAGCGAGGCGGCAGTTCTCACGGCGGTGCTTGGTCAGAATACGATCGTCAAAAGTGTGGCTCAATGTGACCCGGATGTTTTGCAATTCTACTGCGGCGGTTCCGGAAACGTGACGTCTTCCGCCTACTGCGGCTTCTATTATTCAGGAAAAGACATTCCCTGCGCTTTTGAATTTGAGCAGGAGGCACAGCTTACGCAAACCTCAGAGGGCGCGTATGAATGGCGAAGCGCGGATCAGCAAAGAGCTTTCGTCACGGAACGGATTGTGCCGAAATGGTTTTGGTATTACCAGCTGTGGAATTGAATCTCCGTTCTGGAAGGCTCAGCCGCCGGATGGCTTGAGCATGCCGGCCAGCTCGGCGGATATGCGCCGCGTGGCCGCTTCGGGAACAGTCGTTTCGATGCAGCTGCTGTGCTAGATCAACACACTTAACGCAATATTCGTTGACTTCAGGCCGGAAAAAGGATAAGGTATACGCAATTCAGATGTCTTTAAGACGGTACAGAGATGCCGATAAGACGCGGAGTTGTGTTTCGCATACTTTCAGCTCGTAACCGTCCAGGTTATGGGCTGTTTTTTTATGAGGAGCGCAGTGCTTTCGTAGCGAGACTTCTGAAGAGCAATTTCGACGCTGCTTATGCAGAGAAAGGGAGTCTTGTTATGTCCGATCAACTCAAAACCACCGTGGATGTAGATTACACAAATGAGCGCGTGCCCGCGAAGGCGCGCAAGGGCTTCTGGCCGATGTTCTTCATCATGCTGGGATTCACCTTTTTTTCCGCAAGCATGTGGACAGGCGTAGATCTGGCCAATGGCCTTGATCTGCGCGGCTTTGTGTGGGCAGTGCTGCTGGGCGGCGTTATTCTGGCGGCCTACACGGGCGCGCTGGGCTATATCGGCTGCCATACCGGCCTTTCGTTTGACCTGCTCGCCCGCCGCGCGTTCGGCGAAAAAGGTTCCTACCTGCCGTCGGCCATGATCGCGCTGACGCAGATCGGCTGGTTCGGCGTTGGCGCTGCCATGTTTGCGATTCCCGCCGCGCAGGTGCTCGCGCCGGATTCCACAGTGCTGCCGTACCTGCTGGTGCTGGGCGTGGGCGTGTGCATGACCACCTCCGCCTACTTTGGCATCAAGGGTCTGGAGATCGTGTCCTATGTGTCGGTTCCGCTGATCGCCATACTGGGCACCTACGCCATGGTGACGGCCACGGTGCAGGGCGGCGGACTGGCGGCTATCTTCGCCAAATCCACCGGCAAGCTCACGGTATTTTCCGGAATTGGACTGGTGATCGGTTCCTTCGTCAGCGGCGGCACAGCCACGCCGAATTTCACGCGCTTTGCGCGAGGCAATAAGGCAGCGGTCTGGACCACGGTGATCGCCTTCTTCATCGGCAACACGCTAATGTTCTGCTTCGGCGGCGTGGCGGGCGCGTTTGTGGGCAGCAACGATATCTTCTGGGTCATGATCGAGCTGAACCTGGGCATCTTCGCCTTCCTGGTGCTGGGCGCGAACATCTGGACGACGAACGACAACGCGCTCTACACCGGCGCGCTGGGTCTGGCCAATATTACGGGCAAAAAGAAGAAGCCCATGGTGATCTTTGCCGGCGTGATCGGTACGCTGACGGCCATGTGGCTCTACTACAACTTCTGCAACTGGCTCACCATTCTGAATGCCACGCTGCCGGCGGTCGGCGTGATCCTGATCACGGACTTCTTTGTGGATCGCAAAAAGTACGCCGCGGAGGAAACGAGCGCGCGTCCGGTAAACTGGGCGGCGGTGATCGGCGTCGTGATGGGCGCGGTGGTCGGCAACCTGACCGGCGGCAACATCATCCCCGGCTTCAGCTTCGGCATCGCAGCCATCAATAACATGGTCGTTGCCGTGGGTTGCTACCTGCTGGGGCGCGCCGTGCGCAGAGGATAAGGCGCGACTGGCGTCGGACGCACTTTGACATGGGAATGGTATAAAGATAATGAGGAGAATAGAAGCATGCTGTATCAGAATCTGTATATAGAAAATGGCGATGAGCTGACGGACATTCGCGTGGAAAATGGCGTCATTGCGGAGATCGGCGCGAAGCTCCCGATCCATGACGGCGAGGAAGCGCGCGACTTTGGCGGAAGGCTGGCGCTGCCGCCGATGATCGAAAGCCATGTGCACCTGGACACCTGCCTTACGGCGGGTGATCCGGTGTGGAACATGTCCGGCACGCTGTTTGAAGGCATCGAGTGCTGGGCGCTGCGCAAGGAAAAGCTGACGAAGGCGGACGTTCGCGAGCGCGTGAATCGCGCGGTACGGATGTACGCGATCAACGGCGTGCAGCACATTCGTACCCATGTGGATGTGACCGATCCGAAGCTCACGGCCATGGAAGCGCTGCTGGAGCTGCGGGATGAGCTGAAGGACTATGTGGATATTCAGATCGTGGCCTTTCCGCAGGAGGGCATCGAGAGCTATCCCAACGGACGAAAGCTGATGGAGGACGCGGTGCGCATGGGCGCGGATTGCGTCGGCGCGATTCCGCACTTTGAATTTACCCGCGAATACAGCGTCTCTTCCCTGAACTTCGCCATTGAGCTGGCGGAAAAGTACGACAGATTGGTGGATGTTCACTGCGACGAGATCGATGACGAGGCTTCGCGTGGGCTGGAGACGCTGGCGGCGCGCGCCTATGAAACGGGGCTGACCGATCGCGTGACCGCCAGCCACACCACGGCCATGCATTCCTACAACAACGCCTATGTGCAGCGGCTGATGCGCCTGCTGAAAATGAGCCGGATCAACTTCGTTTCCAACCCGCTGGTCAATACGCACCTGCAGGGGCGCGTCGATACCTATCCGAAGCGCCGCGGCATTACCCGCGTCAAGGAGCTGACGGCGGCGGGGCTGAACGTGTCCTTCGGCCACGACGACATCTTCGATCCGTGGTATCCTATGGGCACCGGTTCGCTGCGCGACGTCGTGTTCATGGGTCTGCATGTGTGCCAGATGATGGGTTACGAAGAGATCATGAATTCCTACAGGTTTATATCGACCAATGCCGCCAAAACGCTGCACCTGGGCGACGCCTACGGCATCCGCGCGGGGAATCCCGCCAGCTTTATCGTGCTGGACGCTGCGAACTATTATGAAGCGCTCAACCGCAACGCCTGCGTGCTGCTTTCAGTGAAGAATGGCCGCGTCATTGCCGAGAGCAAGCCCGGCAGCTGCGCGGCAAAATTCTGATAAGCGTATCGGTATAAATCGATGTTATGGGAAATGCGCCGCCTGCCGCGGCGCATCAGTCTGTCGAAAAACCCGAGAGAGCTCGAGAGGGTCGAAGCCCTTTCGAGCTTTAATCGTGCCCGGCGGCGTGTACGGTGGGGACGGGACGATTTTTGCGGCAGAAAATCTCATTTTCCAGAGCAAA